>JAJRVA010000088.1 GCA_024277485.1 Deltaproteobacteria bacterium
ATGATCGGAGGGGTTGTCGAGGCATTTTCAAAAAATTACGCCATCGGTCAGGGCAGGTATTTCGTGGTAGAGGGTGATGAGTATGACACTGCTTTCTTCGACAAAAACTCCAAGTTTCTTCGTTATCGTCCTGATTTTGCGATAATCACTTCCATTGAATTTGACCATGCTGATATTTTTGCCGACCTGGATATGATCAAGGATTCATTCCAGCGCTTTGCAGTCATGGTGCCTGAAAAAGGGCTTATAGTCGCCTGCACTGATGATCCAGTTGTAGTGGATGTTGTGAGTCGTGCGTCCTGCTGCATAGTGTCCTATGGGACAGCCCAGGGGTGTGACTGGCGTGTTGCGGATTTTCATTCCCGCGGCCTGGAGTCACATTTCAAAGTGTATCACCAAGACCTGCTCTACGGTACCTTTACGCTTCCCATGCCTGGTATTTACAATGCCTTGAATGCCACCTCTGTTGTCGCCCTGATGGATCATCTTGGCTTCAGCAGGGACGATATTTCAGCTGGCCTGGCCTCATTTCAGGGGGTCAAGCGCAGGCAGCAGGTTCGGGGCGAAGTAAAAGGCATAACGGTCATTGACGACTTTGCTCATCATCCCACCGCTGTTCATGCTACGGTGAGCGGGTTAAAGGCCGCATGGCCTGGCCGAAGACTGGTCGTGGTCTTTGAGCCGCGCACCAACTCAAGCCGCAGATCCATCTTTCAGGACCAGTACGCCCGGGCCTTTGTTCAGGCAGATATGGTTCTCATCAGGGAGCATGTCCCCCTTGAATCGATCCCTGCCGATCAGCAGTTTTCCTCCGGAAAACTTGTCAGTGACCTTGTGGCCGGCGGTCAGGAGGCATATTATTTTCCCGACACTTCGGATATCCTTGACTTTCTTGCCAGGAATGCTGATTCAGGGGACGTTATTGCAATATTATCAAACGGCGGGTTTGATAATATACATGAGCGTTTACTTGAAAAATTATCCTGACATCGCATACAATAAAAGAAAAAAGTCTGAATAACCCCCCTTGTGCCGGAAGGTGCCCTGGAGAATGTGTCATGACGAATAACGGAAAATGCCGGTCCGGATGTATCTGGGCCGCTGTCGGATTTGCTGTCTGGCTGATTATCAACATTCGCGTTGAAGCAGGCATTGGGACACCATTTGAACGTGCAGTTGACGGCATCGTCGGCGGAGCCTTGCTTTTGACGGTTATTTTTCTTGCCTGGAGGTTTTTTGATAATCACCGGCAGAACCGCCGGGAATAAACATTCTGGTGTAAAAAAGGAAACGATGTGAAAAACCGGGGAACGTCAGGTTATCCGGCGGATTTCTTTTCTGAGCTGTGCAATTTGGGCGGCAATGTCGATGGTTGCGTTTTGTGGGTGGTCATGTTTTTCAACCGCAAATGCCTGCTCAGCCAGTTCACTGAGGCCGAGGTTGAGTAATGCTCCTTTCAGGGAGTGACCTGCTTTGCTTAGGGATTCTCCCCTCCCGGTTTCGAAAACCCGGTCAAGATCATTCATCAATGACTGCAGTGTTTCAATGAACCGGGGCAGCACTGCGTCTATCCTGTCATCCGACAACAGGTAGTAGGAACGGAGATGCTCCCGTATTTTTTCATGGTATTCCGACCGGTTCATGGCTGTCATGGTGTATTTTCAAGGTACCCTGGAGTCAGATTGTTACTCTATGATAATATTTTTGCAATGTTAATCAAGGTGGCCTCAAATGAATAATCGGTTTTACGCGTATGCACAGGCTGCACCAGCAGATTCTGCAGTATATTGACCGGAACCACCTGTTCAAAGGTGGTGCAAGGACCCTTGTGGCTGTCTCCGGCGGTTCGGATTCCGTCTGCCTGCTGCATGTTCTGGCCACTCTCAGGGAGAAACTCGGCATTACTCTTTTCGCCCTGTATGTTGACCATGGCCTCAGGCCCCAGGAAACAGGAGAGGAGAAGTCCCTGGTGCAATCCCTGGCAGGGAACCTGGGAGTTGATTTTGAGAGCGCTGCGGTTGACGTGCAGGGGCTGGCACGGGAAAAGAAACTTTCCCTGGAACATGCTGCCCGGGAACTACGCTATGCGGCGCTGAGGAAGGCTGCCGCTGACCAGGAGGCGGTATCCATTGCAGTGGCCCATAATGCTGATGACCAGGCTGAAGAGATACTTCTGCGCCTGTTGCGCGGCAGCGGCCGCAAGGGAATCTCCGGCATGCGACCCAGGCAGAGAGATATTGTCAGACCCCTGCTTGAGACCAGGAAAAAAGAAATTATTGCGTATCTGCGCGACATGAAAGTACCCTTTGCAGAGGATTCTTCCAATGTTGACCCCCGTTTTCTCCGCAACCGGGTCCGGCATCGACTGCTTCCGTTCCTGGAGGAAAATTTTGATGCCGGAATCAGGCAGGCTCTCAGGAAGACCGGCGCGTGCCTTGCCGTAGATGAGGAACTGCTTGAGGAACTGACTGAGATTGCCTGGGACCAGGTAGCCAAAAAGATCAGCCGGGACGAGCAGTCTGCTTCGGAAAAAGTTCTCATCGGCCGCAAAAGTTTTGCAAAACAGCCCGCTGCCCTGCAGAGGCGGATCATTGAAAGGCTGTTGTGGGAGATCGGCAGCAGGGCAGGCTATACCCACATTCTGCAGGTTGTCGAAGCGGTCACCAGGGGGCGGACAGGGTCTGAACTCCATCTTGCCCGGGGACTGCGGGTCGGGGTCCGGAAGAAGTATGTCGAGTTTCTCTACCCGAAAGGAAACCGGGCCTGGCGGGGGAGATTGTATGGCCGTAATGGATGAGCGGAACCGGTCGGACGCACCGGGCAAGGTGTACAATACGGGTAACACCTGCCCGGGTGCGCCGGAGATACTTTCTGCTAATACGAAAAGTTGAAGTCCTTTGTTACTCCAGCCTTTGAGAGAAGCTCAAGGGTATGGGAGAAATCTTCCTCCGTGGTGGGGATATAGGAGGTAATTTTCATTCCCTTCTTGACAGCAAGCGCCTCTGCCGAGTTATCATCAGCCAGGCCGAGAAGGATCTTATTTACCCCGGCTACCAGTTGTGTGTCAGTTTTGTTTGAAATGATCAGCGTCCCGTCCGGGTTTTCACCATTATCCTTACCCACTTCTTCCAGGTCGGGATACTTTGCTTTTTCGGTATCCCAGACCCTGTTTTTGACAATGGCAACATCCGCCTGTCCCCTGTCAAGGGTGGCAATAGCTATGCCGTGCGATCCGGCCCTGATAAGCTCTGTTTTGGTGCCGAGGATGGAACGGGCAAAGAATTCACCACTGGAAGCAAGAGAACTGCAGGTGATGCGCTTGCCGTTAAAGTAGGATATCTGATCGGTAGATTTCGGGCTCCCTTTCGGTGCGAGTACGACAGCCCAGTAGGTACTCCATCCTTCTTCGTGAACGGGTCTGGCAAGAGGGTAAGCAATACCTTTTATCATCATGCTTCCTGCCACGCCGGAACCGGCAAACATGGCATCAACGTCGCCCCGCTCGAATTTGATAGCCGCATCGGGGTAGTTTCGGTACCCCTTCAGGGTCACCTGCACACCTTTGCTCTCGAAATAGTTGATCAGGGGTTTATATTTTCGTGCCACCCCGGGCTTGTCCTGCATGATGCCGATTTTAAAATCAGCCGCAAGGCCACCCTGTGCCATACACAGGCCTGCAAAAACAGCCATCAGGCTCAATACCCATACTTTTTTCATTTCGCCCTCCCTGTGAAATGTGCTTTGAAACCGGAGTACAATGTTTCAGCAACTTTTTCTGATTATATGATGCCGCAAAGTGGTTGTCAATGCGGGGTGCTGAAGGTGTTCTTACTTGCGAAGCTCTTCAAAATCAGTGAAAGGATCAACCTTTTCCCGGTGAATCATGTTAAGTAGCCGATCGGGATCCTGTGCAAACTTGCCGGTATGTTTTCGAGGGTCAAAAAAATCAACATTATATGACGAGATAAGGTTCAGGTGTTCCCACCTGGCAATGTAGTATTCAATGAGAGCCGGCAACCTTGTAAAAATAGTCGTTTCAGGGTCAGGGTTGCCGTAGCTTGAATTGCACAGTTTTTCCGTTGATAATGTCTGGGTCCTGTAAAAATCTTTCATAAACATCATTTCAGGAGGCAGCCTCGCTTCAATACCTATCCTGTTCAGGGCTTTGACGAGATACCTGAGGAAGTTTATGCTTAACCTGGCCACTGGGTAAGAAATGTAGATTTCCTTGGGAATGGTCAGTTCCAGGTAGGATTTAATGGTCAGGATGAGCTGGCTCAATTCAACGGGATTGTGGTCCACGAAATGATACGTCTGTCCGGAGAACTCCTCCCGGTGTTCAGTTATGTAGTGAACGAACGGAGGAATCTTCTTGGTATTGGTGTACGAATGCATGACCTTGCGGTTGGTCATTATAAAGGGCATGGCCTGCTTGGCAATGGTGAAAAGCAGGCGGTGAAAACCCTGGATCTTATGGTCATGCTTGCCGTACACAACGCCAAGCTTGATGATGGTATAATCAAGTCCCTTGGTTTCGTGGAGATGCCTGAGGGTCTTCTCGGCCATCAGTTTTGATTTCGCATAGTTGGACAGGTTCCCTGACAGATCCACCGACTGGTCCTCGGTGATATTTTCCCCGGACGGCAGGGTGGCGGCAGAACTGAAATAGATATAGGGAATCTTGAGGGCCATGGCCACCCTGGCCAGGTTGATGCTGCCCAGGTAGTTTGTTTCAAAGGCAAGCTGAGCATCACTGTCAATAGCGGCTATTGCCGAGTTGACAATGAAATCCGGCCTGTATTTCCTGAAATATCTCTTGATGTCGTCGGCCACACGCAGGCTGAGTTTTTTACTGTTGGGGGAGAGGATCTCAATTTCCTGGGACTTGATCTTTTTAAAGTAGTGCGTCATGGCACCACCGATCAGGCCTGAACCCCCGATGATCACCCCGAATTTCTTGTGGGTTACATCAATGACCCGCGAGGGGTTTTTCAGCTTTGACAGCAGGAAAAGAGGACGCTGGAATTTTTTTCCCTCCTCCTCCTGCACCATCTGGAAAAAGTCACATTTTTTGCAGACATCATGCTTGCTTGCGTGGGTCCCCTGGACCTTGCCGCCACAGTACGTTCCCGCCACAACCCAGCAGGCCCTGCCGGAATTTTTGCCGCCATGTACACCGTCAAGTCTTTCCTCGGTTGCAGCCGGGCACGGTTCATGACTGGTGTTCAGCTTACAATCGGGGCCTCTGCCGCATTTCTTGAACTCCCAGCAGTTTTGTTTTCTGTCTTTCATTCCTTGATACTGTTCTGCAGGGAATCCACTATGCTCTGCAAGCTCCAGGTGTCCTGTATCCGGGCCGAACTGCCGCTTTTACGCAGCTGTCCGGCCAAATCCTTTCCACCGGCGCCTTTTCCTCTGACCGGCCAGTACAGGGGGTGCAGTCCCGTGAGTTCGCTGAATCTTCTGTGGGAACTTTTCTGGGTAAAAACAATGGTTGCGCCGTCAGTAAAGGAGTAGGACAGGATGCGTTTCGCCTCTATCGCGGCAATCCTTTCTATAACCGGGGAGAATAATTTTTCAACCCCGGCCACTCCTGAATAGCCGCCGCTGCTTGCGGGTGTCGGCAATGAATAGAATGTTGTCAGGCCTACCAGGTATTTTTTTGCCGATGTGCCGGAGAGTATCATCAGCTTGCGGAGGTTTGCCTCCTCCTGTCTCGCGGTGAACGGATCCTGCACCTTGCTTTTCAGGCAGTAGACCAAGCCGGCTTTTGCCAGTCTATCCCACATGGGGTGGCGGTGATAGTCGCGATTTTTTGAGAAAAAAAACATGCCGTTCCTGACATTGTGCGTTGCCGGGTTACCAAAAACAAGCAGAACCTTGGGTTTGAATCCCTCGCCGACCAGCGGCAGCAGGGTCTCGGACTCATACCGCAGCATACCGTTTTTCAGTGTACAGAGGGTCTTGAAGTCCGCGTCGTTATCGGAGAGAAACCTGAACTGCCGGGAAAATTCAGCTAACTGGTCCCTGCTGAAAATTCTTTTAAGGTTAACCTCAACGATAAAGTTGCCGCTGTTCACCTGGAAAAAGTCCATGCTCGTCTATCCTTTTCAACTTTGTCTGCCTTCGTCACGTTTGGCCGGGGTACCTTCTGTTTTTATACTGAATCAAAAATGAAAAGAACAGGATTAATTGCAGACTGTTTGATTACTCCACAACCATGACCGCACAATTTTTCGCATGATGCAGAGTTTTGTTCGAGGTTGAGCCGAATATAAATTCTTCGTTATGGGAAATGCCTCTTCTTCCCACCACGACAATGCAACAGCGCAACTTTTCCTGCTCTTCAATAATCGCATCACCTATGGATTCACATTTCCGGATGATAAGATTCACCTTGATCTGGTCATCCCGGAAACCGGCCTCTGTCAGGATACTTCTGTATTCCTGGAGGACCGCATTTATTTTCGCCTCTTTATCGGCAAGCCAGCGGCGCCGATCCTCATCAGTCGCAAAATAATCTTCTGACGGCTCAGGGATGATAGACAGGATCGTTATGAAAACATTTTTATCACCTCCGAAAAAATCCGCCAGGTACATCACCGCGCGCCTGGAGTTTTCCGACTCGTCAACAGCGACGAGCAGGTGACGTTCGGTATCTCTGCGGGTCAGATCGGTGAAATTCTGTTCACTCATAATTCCCTCCTGGCTTTTCAAGTAAGGTCTGCCCTGGCATTGGCAAGGTCATCCAGTATTTGCCCTGTTGTATCGTAAAATATTTGTGCTCCAACGGAAAAATGAAGAAGAATACGGTTAAGCGAATCAGGAAGATAGGGATATATTTTCTGCAGATTCGCCACCCTGTTTTTGTACGAGATGTTGAGATCTTCTCCCCAGAGAGAGTCAAACAGTTCAGGCTGGTTGTCATGCAGGTCCTGCACCAGCACATCGCCACGGCCGGTCAGGAAAATAATTATCTTGGTGGACCCGTCTGATAAGTCAATGGCCCGGCGAACCCAGTATTTGGGTTCGTCATCAAGTCCGAAACGTCCTTCTTTCTCGTAATTTTTGATTCAGTAGAAGTTTTCATCCAGGACCAGCACATGATTGTATCCCACCTGAAAAAAATCACTTGTATCGGTAATGATGTGAAATGTATCCGGAACATGGTCCGGACTGGCATGCCTGGCGATCAGGCGGCGCACCGCTTCTTTTGAGATGTTCTCCGGGTCGGCCATAGTACACACCTCCTGTTTTATTTTATCATCCTGGAGGTGAAGAAACTATCTGTTTTTTATGAAAAAAAAGGCCGGAAGGAAAGTTTGTAAAGTTTGTAAAGTACTTAAAGTTTGCCATGATGTGGCAGTTAAGTGAAAGGGAATCACGCTACAGGTATCCCGTCCATGTTGATTCCCCGTCAGGTAACCCTGTTCAGCTTGACCGCGCATACCTTGGCCTCGGCGATCTTGCTGATGGGGTCCAGGGCATTGTTTGTCAACAGGTTGGCGGCTGCCTCCTTGTAATGAAAGGGGATAAAGACAACACCCCGGTCTACCCGTTCTCCCAACCGCGCGGACAAGGTTATGCTGCCGCGCCTGGAGGTGACGGTGACCAGGTCTGCATCCTGAATATACATTTTCCGCGCATCACTTTCATTGATCTCGACAAAGGCCTTTGGGGCAGCGGATTCCAATGCCCTGGACCTGCGGCTCATGGAGCCTGTATGGTACTGAAAAAGAATGCGCCCGGTGGTAAGGATAAACGGGTACTCGGTATCCGGCAGTTCGTTTGAATCCGTGGCGAGAATGGACCTGAAGGCTGCCTTGCCGACCGGAAAGGTGTCCCTGAAAAGGTACGGTGTGCCGGGATGGTTCTGGGAAGGGCAGGGCCACTGCAGCCCGTTGGGTTTCAACCGCTGGTACGTCATCCCCCTGATGCCAGGCCACAGGAGGCCTGCTTCAAGAAAGGCCTGTTCAGGTGTGATAAAACTGTTGTTCACGTCGTTCTGGTCCGGCACCTTGTACCCCAGGGCCCTGATGCTTTCAAAGACGTGATTAAATCCCATCCGGGCCATGAGATTGTTGATAATCCACAGGTCGTCCTTGGCCTGGCCCGGGGTGGGGAGGGCCTTTCTGACCAGCTGCACCCGCCGTTCACTGTTGGTGAAGGTGCCGTCCTTTTCCGCAAACGACGCGGCCGGCAGGACCACGTCCGCAAGTTCAGCCGTTTCGGTGAGGAAGATGTCCTGCACCACCAGGAAGTCGAGACTGGTGAATGCCTCAAGGGTGTGGGACGTGTTGGGATCGCTCATGACCGGGTTTTCGCCCATCACGTACATCCCTTTCAAGCGGCCTTCGATCATGGCCGGGATCATCTCCGAGGCGGTCAGTCCTACCTGGTCGGGCAGGGGTTTGCCCCACACATCCTCAAACCTGCTTCTTGCCTCGGGATCGGTAACACTCTGGTAGCCTGGAAAGACATTGGGAGAACAGCCCATGTCGCAGCATCCCTGGACGTTGTTCTGTCCTCTCAAAGGATTGATGCCGGTAGATTCGCGGCCCAGGTTGCCGGTGAGCATGGCCAGGTTGGCAAGGGAAAAGACATTGTTTGTGCCCATGGAGTGCTGGGTAATACCCATGGTGTAATAAATGCCGGACCGGTCCGCCTTGCCGTAAATCCTGGCTGCCTCGATGATGTCCTCCTTCGGCACGCCGGTTATTTTCTCGCCATGTTCCGGAGTAAAACCCTTCAGGTTGTCCTTGAAGGTGTCAAAGTCAGTGGTCCGCTCGGCAATGAATTCCCTGTCTTCAAGACCCTGCTCCAGGATGACGTGCATGATGGTGTTGATCAGCGTAATATCAGTGCCGGGACGATGCCGCAGCCAGAGATGGGCAAACTTGACCAGGGGGATTTTCCGCGGGTCAGCGACTATCAGCTTTGCTCCGTTGCGCACTGCCTGTTTCATGCGCAGGGCTATGATGGGATGATTTTCGGTGGTATTGGAGCCGATCACGAAAAGGGCTTCCGCCCTTTCGATTTCAGCCACGGAGTTGCTCATGGCGCCGGATCCGAAAACTGCGGCCAGACCGGCCACGGTTGCGCTGTGTCAGTAACGGGCGCAGTGGTCGACATTGTTGGTGCCGATCACCACCCGGAAAAATTTCTGGAACAGATAATTTTCTTCGTTCGTGCATCGGGCCGAAGCCAGTCCGGACAGGGCGTCAGGGCCGGACTCCACCTTGATGGCGGTAAATTTTTCAGCGATGAGTTCAAAGGCGTCTTCCCATGCTGCCGGTTCAAGCTTGCCGCCCTTTTCACGCCTGATAAGAGGGGTTTTCAACCGGTCGGGGTGATTGATGAACTCGTACCCGAACCTGCCCTTGGCGCAGAGCCAGCCCTGGTTGTGACTGTTCTGTTTTGATGACACGCGGACAACCTTGTCGCGCACGGTATGCAGGGTAATGTTGCAGCCGCAGCCGCAGTAGGAGCAGACCGTATCGGTCATCTTGACGTCTTTCTGCCTGCCTTCACCCGCCCAGACCTTGCCGGTTAGGGCGCCGGTGGGGCAGATGGCCACGCACTGGCCGCAGAATTCGCAGTCCAGGTCCTTTTCATACGGCGGACTGACCATGGCGTTGAATCCGCGGTAGGCAAAGTCGATGGCATTGACTCCCTGTACCTCGTCACAGACTCGTACGCACAGCCCGCAGAGGATGCATTTGTTCATCTCCCGCTTGATAAAGGGGTTGTTGTCAGCCCGGCTGTGATCACGTTGTTCTCCGGTAAACCTGTTTAAACGGAGTTTGTAAAAATAGGCCTGCTCCTGGAGGGTGCAGTCTCCGGCACGTTCACAGACCATGCAGTCGTTGGGATGGTCGGAAAGCAGGAGTTCGATGATGGTACGACGCAGTCTGTACAGTCGCTTGCTGTCAGTGGTAACGACCATGCCTTCCGTTGCAGGGGTGGTGCACGACGTAACCGGCTTGGGCATGCCTTCAATGTCGACAATACAGAGACGGCAGCCTCCATAGGGTTTCAAGCGCGGATCGTAGCACAGAGTCGGAATATCGATTTCAAGTATTTTTGCAGCTTCCAGGACAGTGGTTCCTTCAAAAACACTGACATCCTTTCCATCAATGGTAAGACTGATCATTATCCGTTACCCCCGGGTAAGTTATTCTTAGCCTTCTACCTGCACCTTCCACCTTCAACCTTCCACCCTATTCCTTAAGAACCGCCTTGAACTTGCACACATCATAACAGGCCCCGCACTTGATGCATGCCGAGGTGTCAATGCGATGCGGCGACTTGGGCTTGCCGTCGGCCGCGCCGGTGGGGCAGGCCTTTTTGCACATGCCGCAACCGACGCAGAGGTCTTCACGGATGAAAAAGGTCAGGAGCTTGCGGCAGACCTTGGCCGGGCAGTACTTGTCATTGATATGGGCCTCATACTCATGCCGGAAATATTTTATGGTGCTGAGCACAGGGTTGGGCGCGGACATGCCCAGGCCGCACAGGCTGGTGTCCTTGACATCATTGGCCAGGTTCAGCAAAAGGTCGATATCACCTTTTTTACCTTCGCCGTTGGTTATCCTGGTCAGGATCTCCAGCAAACGCTTGGTGCCCAGGCGGCAGGGTGTGCATTTACCGCAGGACTCCGCCTGGGTGAATTCAAGAAAAAACCGGGCAATGTTGACCATGCAGTCAGACTCGTCCAGCACCACCATGCCGCCGGAGCCCATCATGGAACCTACCTTGAGCAGGTTGTTGTAGTCCATCTCAAGATCGATGTGCTGCTGGGGAATACACCCGCCGGACGGTCCGCCTGTCTGGACCGCCTTAAGCAGCCGGCCGCCTTCGATGCCGCCGCCGATATCAAAGATGATGTCCCGCAGGGGGATCCCCATGGGAACCTCAATCAGCCCGGTGTTTCGTATCTTGCCGGTCAGGGCGAAAACCTTGGTCCCCTTGCTGGTCTCGCAGCCGATGGACGCATACCAGTCCGGCCCCTTGTTGATAATGGGGGGGAGGTTGGCCCATGTCTCGACGTTATTGATAATGGTCGGCTTGCCCCAGAGTCCCTTTTCCGCCGGATAGGGCGGCTTGGCGCGCGGCATTCCCCGCTCGCCCTCGATGGAGGCTATCAGGGCGGTTTCCTCGCCGCAGACAAAGGCCCCGGCGCCCAATTTCACCTTGATGTCAAAATCAAATGGTGATCCATTGATGGATTTGCCCAGGAATCCCTTTTCCCGGGCCTGGTCAAGGGCCAGCTTCAACCGCTCGACAGCCAGCGGATATTCAGCCCGTATATAGACATAGCCCAGCGGCGAGCCGATGGCATAGGCGCCGATACACATGCCTTCGATAACAGAGTGGGGGTTGCCCTCGATGACCGACCTGTCCATGAAGGCCCCGGGGTCTCCTTCGTCGGCATTGCATATAATATACTTGGGGTCGGCCTCCTTGGTGGCACAGAGTTCCCACTTGAGCCCGGTGGGGAAGCCGGCCCCGCCTCTGCCCCGCAGGCCGGACTTTTTAACGCACTCTATGACATCGCTGGGAGACATCTCGGCAAGAACCGTGGCAATGCCCCTGTAGCCGCCCACATCGATATAGGCCTGGATGTCCTCCGGGTCGATTTTGCCGCAGTCGGCCAGGACGATTTTTTTCTGCAGGTCGTGGAACCTGTGGTAATCATCACCGACCATCCACTCCTCGACCGGGGTGCTGCCGGCTATATGTTCCTCGACCAGGCGGGGTACCATGTCCGGCTTGATGTACTGGTAGGTCGTGCGTTCACCATCTATGGTAATGTCCACCAGCACATCCCGGGCGCAGAAACCGCGGCAGCCGACCTGGTGCACGGCGCAATGTTCCTTGACCTGCCCGCTGATACCGGCGCTGTCCATCTGTTCCCGGAAGGCGGCAAGGACCTCGTCGGCGCCACCGGCGATTCCGCCCGTGCCCATGCATACATTCACTGTAATTTCTTTATTCACTTTCCTGTTCCCTGCATTTTTTGAGCTGCCTGGCCATTTTTTCCGGGGACATCATGCCGTGCACCTTCTGGTTGATGACGATCACCGGTGCAATACTGCAGGCGCCGATACAGTTGACTTTCTCCAGGGTGAACATTCCGTCCCGTGTTGTGTCCTGGTCCTGGCGCAGTTTCAGTTCATCGGTTATTCGTGAGATGATCCGCTGGGATCCCTTGACATGGCAGACAGTACCGCAGCAGGCGGTAACAATATTTTTGCCCCTGGGTTTTCGGTGAAACTGGGTGTAAAAGGTGAGTATGCCGAAAAACATGCTTTCGGCTATCCCGGTTCGGCGGGCGATCCAGTTGACGGCCTCCTCGGGGATATACCCGAATTCCGTCTGTATATCCTGCAGGATCGATACGGCATTGCCGTCGTGTTGGATATACCGTGCAAGAACGGATTCGAGTTTTTGAGCAGTTGGCTCATCCATGCAGCATCCTCCCTCTTTACCTGGTGAGTATTGGAGTGTGGCTCTGTCCGGTTGGTATCTGTTTATGGCGGAAATCAGGGGTTGATGGAAAACAGCATTCTTTTTTCTACACTACTGCCGTAGCTCTTTCTCTTTATATCACACCGGCGCATGCATTGTTAAGAAATAAAAAGGGCTTTGTGCGGGAACCAGGACAATAAACAAAGAAAAATTTTCCTCTGGAAAATGTTTATGGTTGTATCCTTTTTCCTCCTCGCATAAAATAACATAATATTATTCACATTGCTGCATGCTGCCTGACAGTGTTAACTTCACCGGAGTGTGAACCCTATGACCCCATTGCACCTGATCACTTTTCTGCCTTCCGGCCGCCAGGTACGGGTCGAGTACGGCACAACCGTCATCCGGGCTGCCCGGGCTGCCGGTCTGCATATCAATGCCTCCTGCGGCGGTACAGGCGTGTGCGGCAAATGCCGGATCCGGATTGAGGATGGCACGGTTGATGGAGGCCTTTCCGAAAAACTTTCCAACGATGACGCGGAGCAGGGCATCCGCCAGGCATGCACGGCTGAGATAACCGGTGATCTCACGGTCCGGATAGAGGATACTGCCGGGCTGAAAGGAGGGCAGCTTTCCACCGACGTTCCGGAACGCCACCGCGCCGCACTGCATATTTTCGACATTGACGAGCTGCAGGAAGAGGGAATCTTCATCCCGCCGGTGGAGAAGTTTTTCCTGGAACTGCCCAAGCCAGATATGAATGACCGCCAGGCCGATGCCGGCCGTCTGCTTCGGGCCATGGATGAACAGTACAACGAGCGGCATATACATATCAGTCATTACATGCTCAAGCAGTTGCGCAGGGTCCTGCGCGAAGATGATTTCAAGGTAACCGTTACCCTGGCCCGGCCGGTCAACAAGCGGTTCCGGTCCATGCTGCAGAATCTCCAGTCCGGCAACTGGTCGGAGCGCAACTACGGTATTGCCGTTGATATCGGCACCACCACGGTCAACGGTCAGCTTATCGACAAGCAGACCGGCAGGATCCTTTCCGAGGCAAGTCATTACAACCGGCAGATAAGTTACGGCGAGGACGTGATTACCCGCATGATTCATGCGGAAAAACCTGAAGGCCTGCGCCAGATGCACGAGCTGGTAACCGAGAGCATCAACAGCATCATCGACTGCATGCTGCAGCAGCAGAACATCGGCGCAGATGAAATCACCTCAATCACCCTTGCCGCCAACACCGCCATGACCCATCTTTTCCTGGAGCTTGAGCCGCATAATATCCGCCGCACCCCGTATGTTCCAGTCTCCACCATGTTTCCGCCCATCCGTGTTACAGACCTGGGGCTGCATCTCGGCGGCCACTGCAGGGCGCTTCTCTATCCGTCGGTTTCCAGTTACGTGGGTGGTGATATCGTGGCCGGCGTCATGGGTTCGGGCATGTACCGGACCGATAAGCTGACCCTGTTTATCGATGTGGGCACCAACGCTGAAATCGTTGTCGGCAACCGGGAATGGCTTGCCTGCGCAGCATGTTCGGCCGGTCCTGCCTTTGAAGGCGGCGGCATCCGGAACGGCATGCGTGCCGGGGCAGGGGCAATCGATGACTTCAGCCTGGACCCTGCTTCCCTGGAACCCATGATCATGACCATCAAGTCCAAACCGGCGGTCGGCATCTGCGGTTCCGGTCTTTTGATCATCATAGCCACCCTGTACGAGTGCGGCGTGATCGACCAGAGCGGCCACTATAACCGTGACCTGGATACGGACCGTATCCGCGAGGGGCGGAGCGGCTACGAATATGTCCTGGTCTGGTCCACGGAATCCGGCATAGAGCGGGACATTGTTCTGACCGAAGTGGACATTGACAACTTTATCCGTGCCAAGGGCGCCATCTATGCCGGCCTGACAACATTGCTGCACGAGGTGGGACTGACTGCAGGCGACCTGGAGCAGGTAATCCTGGCCGGTGCGTTCGGGTCGTATATCGACCTGGACAGCGCCATGACCGTGGGCCTGCTGCCGGAGGTCGACCCGGAAAAATGTCTGTACGTGGGCAACGGATCTCTCATGGGATGCAGGATGAGCGAGCTCAGCAACCACATCCGCCGTGACGTGGTCAAGACCATGCAGATGATGACCAGTTTTGAACTCTCCGACGTCCCGTCATACAAGGACCAGTACGTTGCCTCTCTCTTCCTGCCCCACACCGATGAATCTCTCTTTCCCCTTGCCAACAAACGGCGACAGGCCACGATGAAACAGGCAACGGCAGTGGAAACCTGAAAGGGGCATAAACATGTTTTCACGTATCCTTTTTCTTCTGTCCCTGGTTCTGGTCACCCAGACCGCGGCAGCGGCGCCGGTTATCTTCTTTGACCAGGGCCATGGCCAGCAGTTTCTGGCCGAGGCTGACAACCCCCTTGATCTTTCCGGGCTCGCCCGCATCTTTGCGGGTCATGGCGGAGTCATCAGGACCGGTACAAAACCCCTGGACGAAACGCTTTTAAGCGATGTGGACGTGCTCATTATTGCCGGGCCGTTTCAACCCGTACGGGAAGATGAGGTGAGCGCCATCATGGAACTTGTCCGCCGGGGCGGCAGGCTCGCAATCATGGCCCATATCTCCACGCCGCTCAACGAACTGCTTGCCGGACTGGGTATCAGTATTTCCTCGCATCCGGTCTCGGAACGGGAAAACATACTCGGCACAGATGCCAGGCATTTCAAACTCACGCGACTCGCACCCCATCCCCTGACCTCGGGCCTTGCCGCCATAAATATATACGGCGGCTGGGCTCTCCTGGACAGGAGGGGGGACTTGACCCCCATCGCCGCGACAGGAAACCGGGCCTGGGTCGACCTCAACGGCGATTCCACGCCGGGCCCCAAAGACGCGGTGCAGCAGTTTTCCATGATCCTGGCAGGCAAGGTCGGCAGAGGGGATTTTGTTGTTTTCGGCGACGATGCCATCTTCCAGAACCGGTTTCTGCTGGGTTCCAACCGTATCCTTGCCGAAAACCTCGCCCGGTGGTTCATCGATGATGCCGGGGGAGAGTTGATCTGAACCGGCAGTACATGCAGCTCAACCTTTTTTCAGTATTGGTCAGGAATTTAACTGACTGAAATGGCAAAGTAAAATGAGATGGTGAGTCTGCACGGGACATTGGGATAAGTTCTCGTATGGTTGGAGTGTTGCGTTTCACAGACATTTACGATCAGGCAATTTTTGTTTTTCTTACCATGGCGCGAACGCAGTTTTTTTATGATGTGAACAAGCGAATGGGAAGATTTATGATGAATGGCCTGTTGCTGGATGCCGGGTTCCCCGTCATCAACCTTCCCGCCAGTCGTCAACTGGAGTTCAATCGACTGATGATGGATTTCTACGCATCAGGAGAACAGCAGCCGATGAACACGTTTTCCGCTCCTGCCTTGATGAACGTGTTGTAAAAATCATGCTCGAAGATCAGCGGCAATCTTGAGTCATCAAGAATTGCAGTATGTTCCACCATCAGGCACTTAGAATCACGTCCTGCCGGCAAATCCTTCTTTTTCGTTCCCCTCAGCACCCTCGGTCAGGAAATAATTGCCCAACTGAAGCACATTTGGTGTGTTTTTCAAAAAAATGAGGGGGCTGTCACTCTATGATAAACCCCCTCTGGTACAATACAGAAAAACAGGGTGTCGATTCACTTTTCTTTGGTGAACGAAAAGTGTTGTAATATAATAAAAGAATATTGAAGATTAAGACTCGGGGGAGTGATGAAACGGAAAGTCGACTGGCAGAAGATGGACTATACCGACAGGTGCCTGATTCGCGAGGAATGCCGGAGCCATAAGTGCGAATGGCAGGTTGTCCGAAAGGGCAAGGCCTGTAACGAGGAGTTCAAAGTCTGCCCGGAATGCGGCTCAGATACCGACAAGGTTCTCTGGTGCGGCGGCCTGCTGGTCCGCTACAACCGGGTAAAGGACAATTTCGATTTCCTGGATCCCGATGACCGGTTTTGAAAAACG
>JAJRVA010000089.1 GCA_024277485.1 Deltaproteobacteria bacterium
CGTTGAAACGATTGCCAATGAGACGTATCCTGTGGTCAGATATCTGCACGTCGTTACAAAGGGATATCCCGAGGGGCCGACAAAGCAGTTCATCGATTTTGTGAGAAGCAAGGAGGGGCAGGCTATTCTGGCCAAACAGGGTAAAATAGTTTCCCTGCCATAATCTCAGACTGTCTGCAGTCTGCCAGTTTTCAAAACTCAACCAACGGAGGGCAGGAGCGATTCAAACCGTTTTCTGTCCTCTGTATTGTGCAGCAAATTCGAATGTTCCGTGAACACAAGCCGGTGAACACGGCGGTTAAAATTTTATTGATCTGCCTCACTCTGGCCGGAGTGTTCTGGGCTGTTTTTTTTGTCCGTGAGGTGAATAAAAAGGCGGGCACAATCGCGGATTTACTTGGCGCTGACATTATTGTCATTCCCGAAGCAGCTGCAGATAATGCGTGTCAGTTTGTTGTCGCTGACGTTGAAAAGCCTCTTTATCTCCCCTCTGGAACCCTTGAACGTCTTCAAAAGGAACCGGGAGTTGAAAGGTTGACATACCAGATCCACCTTGGCAAACCGCCTTCCGACTGCTGTACCTATATAGATGGCCCGATCATAGCATTTGAAGAGAAGAGTGATTTTATTATTACCCCGTTTATCGCTGAACGCCGAAAGGATGGACTGCTTACCACGCACGAAGTCCTGGAGGGAGGGAAGATACACGATTATTTAGGCCTGATAACAGATATCCTCCTGTTCAACAACAATACCCGAATAACCGGGTATTTGAAGTATTCCGGCACAAATTTCGACAACTGTGTCTTCATGCGGGTGGAAGATATCGCCTCAATTTCCCATGAGGACCTGCCCGATTATCCATCGGGGAGTGTTTCAGTGATTTTTGTACGCCTGTCTGCAGCAGGAAAGGTTTCTGAATTGACGGAAAAAATTCAGAAATCTTATCCGGGTATTGCAGTGATACGGAAAGGGAGTTTCCTGCAGAGGGTGAGAGCATTTTTGTAAATGGAGGCAGAGATCAATTTCATCCATGGATAATAATCGGGCACAAAAAAATACAACTCTTTGAAATGAGAAGGGAAAAATAAAGGGGATGGAAAGAGGGTGGGGAGATTTGGCTTGCCGATTCGTCCTGATTTCATTAAACAGTAAGTATACTCTTCTCGAATCACGGTGCAGTGCATAAGTAATTGCGGTTTCATCGATGGAGGATTTATCCATGAAAAACAGTATGCTTCGGGCCCCTCTCATTAAGTCGGCAGTTCTTCTGGCCGTATTTTCACTGATTATCTACCTGACAATATCTTCTCCGGAAGGAAGTGTCTGGAACTCCCTGCAGGCTGTTTTGTATACTGTCTTCAAGGCCGCCCAGCTCGGCGTGGGTCTGGTCCTGGCACTGGCTCTCTGTTTTGCGGTTCTGGGCGGAATTTTCTTTGGTTGCGTTGCCATGATTTCCACGGACAGTGCGCGGAGAATGTACAATGATCTGCAGGGGTATGTTGCAGAAAAGACAGAGTTTGTCAAATCGTTGATCGGGCAGAAGGTACAGCAGGGAGGAGAGACGGTTGTCGGGGAACTGACAGCCTCCTTGAGGAGAGATATTGAACAGCTCCAGGCATCTGTAAACAACCTGATCCAGACACAGAAGGCGGCGGACGAAAATATTGCCGCACTCCGGTCCCGGGTTGAACAGGGAGAACAGGAGGAGACCGTTACCAAACTGTCCGACTGGCTTCGGGAGGAGGAGGAAAAATCAGCAGGTATGCAGGCATCTCTGGACCAGCTTGACGTGAAGCTGCAGCAGGTGCAGGAACAGGTGGACAGCCTGGGGCGGAAAATACAGGATGTCCCTGCCAAGGGCGCTTTTCAGGAAATTACCGGCCGCACTGCTGCCCTGGAAAGCCGGAACAGCGACCTTCTGTCGGCAGTTAATGTTCTGCAGGAAAAACTGGATTCCCTCGGCACGGAACTGCAGACGGCGCTGTCCACGACGGCCGAAAGTGGAGGGGAGCAGCAGACTGCTGTTCACGAACAGGAAAATGAGGATGAACACCGCCTGTTTTCATACATAAAAAATTCCGGCGAAAAAGAAAAGGTCCGGCAGCTTGTCCGGGACACGCTGGACAAAGACATGACCTATGCTCAGGTCATCGAGCATGTGTCCGGGAATGTGGGCAAGAAAACAACCCAGGTGCTTGCCGACCACCCTTCGCTGACCAAAGAGTATATCCGGGAGGCCAGGAAAAGAATCAAGTAGACCGGGGCTCCTTTTTCACAGCAGGTCGCTGGTAAGAACGTGGATATCGGCTGTTACCTGCAGTTGGCCGGAACAAGCGATATCTGGTGCCATTTTGCATAGGCGCCGTGCGAGTGGCCGCATGGGTAGGTTTCCGCCCCGTAAAATGAGATAACATCACCTCTGTTGACGTCAAACACACCCATGGTGAGATCCTTGTTGCTGTCCGGGCACTCATAAATCGATGAGTTGCACATCAGGCTGCCGCACGAATACGGGTAATAATCATCACGTATGGCGTTGCCGTTCAGGGACACACGATAGTGGGGTGCCCCGTCTCGCTCCGCCTGCACCTTGACAACGATAGTATACGAACCGGAATTGCCGGGAAATGAGGCTTGGCATGTTCCGCTGCCGCTTCCGGCCCGCAGGCCAAGTGCACCGTCCCGATTCGTCCATTGCGGGCCACAGCTGAAATCCGTAAAGGCGTTCAGGGCAACAGGGGAGAGACCCGTGCAGTCCTGACGTCCATCGACAGGCGGAGGTGGCGGCGGAGGGGGAGGTTCTTTCTCGATCAGGATTGCCGGAACAAAATTGAGGACGGAATCGTCATCAGCTGACCATGCCGACGAGAAGAATACGGCATGGGATAAGAGGAGAAGACTCAGGGCAACTGGTATTTTTTTCATTTTTCTTTTCCTTACATAAAATCATAAAATTTCCAGGGAATAGTAGCCAAATTGAAAAATAACGCAACAATATTTCAGGAGGCGGAAAATCTTCCACCTGCGAGGATGGTATTACCGAGCAGAGCCACAGTGTGTGTTTCCCCTTGTATGCTCAACCGAGTGAGTTTATAACGAGTCTGCGCAAAGACTGGTGCTGTCCCGATCCGCTTTATTATTCAGGGATCAGTTCCTTGAAATATTCAATGGAAGGGTATCGTGTTGAGTATTGAACAGGTTTTCTGCTGCTTGGCCGGGCAACAAAAATAAGAAGGCCCATCCCGTATTGCTCAGCGGACAGAAGAACTTTCTCCGTGTCATCGGCAAGCAGCGTCCGGCTTTTTTCAAAACTGAGTATTTTTTCCAGGCCTTCCCAGAAACGTGTGTCTTCCTTAGCCAATCCAACTTCTTCGGCACAGATGAGACGGTCAAACAAATGGCCGATTTCGGTTTTTGCAAGCTTGATGGCCAGGGTTTTCGGATGGGCGTTGGTCACGAGAAAAATTTTCTTGCCGCTGCGCCTGCAGAAGTTGAGAAAGTCAGGCACGTAGGGGTGAATATCAATGAGATGGTTCACCATGATCTTCAGTTCAGGAATATCAAGGCCAAGCTGCCGGGACCAGTAGTTGAGGTCGGTCCAGTCGAGGGTGTTCTCAACCCGCCGGTAGCACTCAAGAAGCTTTGCCCTGGCCTCTTCAATGGACAGGTTGTGCATGAGACTGTAGTGCTCCGGAACATATTGTTCCCAGAAGTAGTCGTCAAAATGTTTGTCCAGCAGAGTACCGTCCATATCAAGGAGGACGGTGTCGATGCTGTCCCAGGAGAAGTCCGGAATGATTTTTTTTGCGGTGTCCATGGTTGAGTATGTTTACTGCTCTAAATGTGTCAGGATTCTTTCAACAGTCGCAATAACATGCTCTCCTTCCTGGATGGGAACGACGAGCCGGTTATCCGGGGTCAGGCGGATGACCTTTTTGCTGTTTTTTGTTGTTTTGCTGATGAGGTCAAGGATGACCTGCGGGTCAATCGGGGCCTCCCTGACAAAGGAAAAGACACAGCAGTCAGGGGCCTGTTCAAGCTTTGTGATGCCTGATTGCCGGAGTCTGCCTTTGATGGCGATAATCGTCAGCAGGTTTATGGTCTCCTGCGGGAGCAGGCCATATCTGTCAACCAGCTCTGCCTGGAGATCGTCAAGTTCTTCCGGAGGCCTGCTGCCTGCAGCTGCTATCCTCTGGTACATATGATAGCGCTGGGCCGTGTCAGGTATATAGCTGTCAGGGAGATATGCATTCATTTTCAGGTGAATCTCAGGATCAATATCCAGCTTAAAATCTTTTTGCCCGCCCCTGGCCTGATTCTGCAGGTCTGCCACAGTCGACTGCAGAAGTTCAAGATACAGGTCATAGCCCACTGCCGCAATATGGCCGCTCTGTTAAACACCAAGCAGATTGCCGCCGCCCCTGATCTGAAGGTCATTCATGGCAAGCTTGAATCCGCCTCCCAGTTCGTTGCAGTCCATGAGGGCCTGCAGTCGTTTCTTGGCATCCCTGGTCAGGCTTTCCAGGGATGGGACCAGGAGGTAGGCATAGGATTGCCTGCTTGATCTGCCGACCCGGCCCCGTAACTGGTAAATATCAGCCAGGCCCAACTGGTCGGCCCTGTTGATGATGATCGTGTTGGCGTTGGGAATATCCAGCCCTGATTCTATGATCGTAGTGCAGACCAGGACATCAATCTCATGGTTGATGAACCTGACCATGATCTCTTCAAGGACCCGGCCGGGCATCTGTCCATGGGCGACAGCTATGCGGGCCCGGGGAACAAGTTTCTCGATTTTCCTGGAAATACCGGCTATGGAGCGAACCCGGTTGTGGACAAAAAAGACCTGGCCGCCGCGCTGCAGTTCCCTGTGAATACCTTCACGGATCACCAGGTCGTCATATTTTGCAAGAAAGGTTTTGACGGACCTGCGTTGCCGCGGCGGGGTCGAGATAACGGACAGGTCGCGGATCCCCAGGAGAGACATCTGCAGGGTCCGCGGGATGGGGGTGGCTGTCAGGGTGAGGACATTGACCTCGGCCTTGATCTTTTTTATTTTTTCCTTGTGGGTGACGCCGAACCGGTGTTCTTCATCGATAATGAGAAGGCCCAGTCGGTGGTACACAATATCTTTGGAAAGCAGCCTGTGCGTCCCGATCACCAGGTCAATGTTGCCGGCCGCAAGTTCGCGGACAATTTCTCTCTGCCGGGCCGGGGTGCGGAACCGGTTGATGCAGGCCACGCGGACCGGGAACGAGGCAAAACGTTCGCGAAAGGTGG
The DNA here is from genome assembly GCA_024277485.1 of Deltaproteobacteria bacterium. The sequence goes on from JAJRVA010000089.1 coordinate 5,284, forward strand.
CGGCATGCTGCTCGGCAAGGACAGTCGTGGGAACAAGGAGCGCGACCTGGTATCCATCTTCAATGGCCTTGAACGCCGCCCGTGCAGCTACCTCGGTCTTACCGTACCCGACATCTCCGCAGACAAGTCTGTCCATGGGTTTGCTGTCAGTGAGATCGCTGATTGTCTCTTCTATGGCCTTGAGCTGGCCGCTGGTCTCGTCATAGGGGAAAGACTGTTCAAGTTCCTGGTAGAGTTCACCCGGCATCGAAAACCGGGTACCCTTGCGGATGGCCCGCTGCGCATAAATTTGCAGAAGTTCCTGAGCAACTTTCCAGACCGCTTCGGTCACCTTTTTTTTGGTGCTCTGCCACCTGGTTGATCCCAGCCGGTCAAGCCTGGGCTGCTGATCAGTGATGCCCTGGTAACGGCTGACCCAGTGCAGCCGGTCGACCGGGACATAGAGTTTGTCTCCCCCCCGGTATTCAACCTGCATGAAATCACCCCGAAGGCCGGCAAATTCCATGTTAAAGAGTCCCAGGAATTTTCCCAGCCCGTAATCGCGGTGCACAACAATATCACCCGGGTTGAGTTCTCCGACCTGGAGGGCTCCTCCTGCAACATCACCGGGAGTTTTCTTTTTGCCGGCCCGGAGACGCTTCTCCCCGAAAAGTTCAGCCGCGGAGAGCAGGTGTATTTTCTCGTCCAGCAGGTCAAAGCCCTTTGCCAGCCGGTGCTCCACCAGGAGGATGCCGCTGTCTCCGGGGAGATCGTCCAGGTCAACAGGCGGTATGAGGATGGTGGTCCGGATTCGGTATCCTGCAAGAATTTCCTGCAGGTGTTGCACCTGTCTTCTTGAACGGCAGGCCAGGAGGGTTCTCTCATCCTTCCCGCTCCAGGAGAGAAGGCGGTCCGCAAGAGGGGCCATGTTACCGCGGTTCTTCCGGTGGAGTTCGATTTCCTGGGTAAGCAGGGTATGGTCCCCCAGGTTCAGGTTGATCTGTTCATTGGGGCTGTCGGGGTCGGGCAGTGAACAGAAATTGATCCGGAAGTTCCCGGCAGCCGGCTGCTCAATTTCTCCCTGTCCCAGGAAGAGGTGTGAAGGCGGCAGGGATGCGAGACCATTCTCACAAGCCTCGGAATAATTTGCCTCGATGCGGTCCCACAGCAGGAGCGTTTTCTGGGCAATTTCATCCGGTTCGTGAAACACCAGAAGCGTTTCCCGCGGCAGGTAATCAAAAAGCGTCTGGACGGTGCCAAATGGTTCATAGATCAGCGGCAGTGAAAATTCAATGCCGGTAACACGGATATGATCGGAGAGCCTTGTCCGCAGATATTTGCTCTCTTCACTGGGCCAGGTCAGCTCATCAGATGTTTTTTTCATACGCTCAAGCCATTCCTCCTGCCTTGATTCGGGTGGAAAAAGAATATCTGATGCGGGCAGCAGAATGGCCTCTTCGAGTTCAGATAAGGATCGCTGGGAGACAGGATCAAAGACTCGTATGGATTCAACAGTATCTCCGAAAAAATCAAGGCGTATCGGTCCGAGAAGAGAGGGGTGCGACGGCGGTGCAAAAATATCGACAATGCTCCCGCGAACAGCCAGGTCGCCCTCATGCTGAACCATGGAGCACATCTGGTATCCGGATTCAACAAGGGATTTGATAAGCTTGTCACGGTCAATGTCCTCCCCCCGCATGACCAGTTCGCTTCGGTTGCTTAAGGTATTTTTTGGCAGAAGACGCCGAATCAGGGCTTCCACTGAAGTCAGGATAATACAGGGCCGGGAGAGATTCAGCAGCCGGTGCAGTGTTGCCAGCCGGAGAGCTACAGTGGCCGGATCAGGAGAAAGCGGGGTGTACGGGGGGATTTCAAAGCTCGGATAGACGAGAACTTCAGCATCGGTAAAAAGGGAGATGTCCTGGGCCAGGATTTCCAGCTGTTCGTCTGATGGGAGAATGATACAGGCGGTTCGGTCAAGCTGGGAAACGGCTCTTGCCAGAAAGAGGGCGGGGCTGCTGCCGCGCAGACCGCAGATGTCAAGAACCGGGCCGCTTTCCTGCAGCCGTGTAATTGTCGACCGCATAGTTATAGATTCTGTGATCAGGTACGTTCTTTTCAGGATACGTAATAGTCCAGGAAAAAGATCAGAACCCGCCGCCGATACTGAAGTCCCAGACAGAGGATTCTTCGTCCGGATCAGGATCGAGATTGTAGCCCCAGGCAAGACGCAGGGGCCCCATGGGAGACATCCAGCGGAAACCTATGCCGGCCGCTTTTTTGATCTCGTCGAAGTTCCAGTCCTCATCCACACCGTAAACATTACCAAAGTCGGTGAAGACAACACCGCGCAGGCCCATCTCCTCAACGAGCGGGAAAATAACCTCAATGTTGGCGTACCACATCTTGTCTCCACCGATGCGTTCATTGGTTACCTGGTCCTTGGGACTGATGGTGGATGTTTTGAAACCGCGGATGGAGTTCAGGCCGCCAAGATAAAAATGCTCGTAGACCGGCAGTTTGTTGTCTTCGTTTTCAAATGCCTGGCCCGCGGATCCCTTGAGGTGGAAGACGGACTTAAAGGGGAGGGGAAAGTACCAGCTTGTTATTCCTTCAAGCTTGGTAAATGCGGCTTCACCTCCTAAAAAACCACCCGCATACTTGACACTGAGAGAGTTTATTGACCCTGAGCTTGGTCCGAAGAACCGGTCGCGGGTATCCCTGGAAAGGGTGAGGCGAATCGCACTGGTTACATTTATATCCTGCGACTGC
>JAJRVA010000090.1 GCA_024277485.1 Deltaproteobacteria bacterium
ACTGTTGCCAAGTACAGGGACCAGATGGGAATTCTCCCGGTCAAGTACAGGCGCAGGAAATAAACCCGGTCATGCTGGACATACAAAAAGACAGTGTCCTGCTGGATATGCAGGCCGGAAATAAAGACGGCATACTGCAGGAACTGGCCGCCGCCATTCACAAGGAATGTCCGCAGGCGGATCTCGAATCCATCTGCCGCCTGCTGCGTGAGCGGGAGAACATAGGATCGACCGGTGTGGGTAACGGGGTTGCCATACCCCATGCCAGGGTCGAGCACCTTGACCATATTCACCTTGGTTTCGGCCGCAGCCGGGAGGGCATCGGGTTTGAGGCCGTCGACAACCAGCCGGTTCACTTCATTGTCATGATTCTGTTTCCAGCCGGCAAACCAGATGAATACCTGAGAACCCTGGGGACCGTCAGTCGTTGCTTAAAAAAAACAGAGATACGAAGCAGGTTGAAATCAGCAGAAAACCGCCAGGAGGTGGTAAAGATCTTCCAGGGTCTGGTTTAAAGACACCGGTTATGTAACCGCCGCCCTGGTGGACCAGGGCCCGCAGGTTGATACCCGCAGGCCCTGAACTGGCTCTTCCCGTCTTGATTCAACCTTCCTGTCGGTGTCAATCAACATGACCGGACAGGGTGATGGTAGAGTGTTGTGCACGGTCACATCCTGACACGGAGGTCAGCAGGACCAAACACCAGCAGAAGACCGGCAATCAGAACGAGTACCTGAAAGCCGCGACGACATTGTTCGTGTACAGATCGGACACATCTACATCAAGATCGGCATCGTTCATGGACACATATTCCCAGCCGAGATCAACCGTCATGTTCTAGTTGAATGAATAGAACATTCCGGCGCCGCCTTTCCAGGCAAAACCGCTGTCGTCGCCGTCAATGTCATAGACACTCAGGGTAACTGTCCCGTATCCCAGGCCACCGGTAAGATAAAAGCCGAAGCCGTTGCTGACCGGAATATCAAAATAGCCGTTCACCATGTAGGTGGTCATCCTGACATCACCGGAACCGATTCCGGCCCTGCGGCTGTTACCCACGCTGACAGCATCCAGGTCGGTCTTCTGAGTGGAAATTTCACCCTCCACCCTGAACTGGCCGGTTGCCCATCCTACGGCGCCACCCCATCCATACCCGTTGTCATTGTCAAGGTCCAGGAATTCGATTGACGGATCAGAGGGTGCAACATACTTGAGAATACCCTTGGCATACATGCCATCCGCAGCAAAGCAGGTGGCCCCGGAGAGGAGCAGAGCTGTCAACGCTGTAACACTTACGATTTTCTTCATCTTTTTCTCCTTGTCTATACTGTTTTTATATAACCGGATCTCTTGCTGAGATCCGGATCCGAAACAACTCTTTTCTTCGTTTTTTCAGGAAAGCGCTCTCATCCTGTCCTACCTGAATATATCAAAGTTAAAACATCTTTCTGTTTAATCAAGGGTTACTAAGAATTATTTCCAATAAAAGAAAGCCGATCTGTTTTCTTTTCAAGTGCCAGAAGGGCTAATTTCCAGGTATTTCACCCCTCTGCTGATCCAACCCGGTTATGCAGGATACGCCATCCAGTTCCTGACAGAACAGGGATTACCGCTTGTAACGCCTGATCGTTTATGCTACCAGTTCATGAAGGGATGTGTTGAGCGGAGCCTGGTATTTTTGCGCCATTCTCCGGCAGCGGGCAGGTGCTCGGCAGACCTGATCGAATGCCAGGCCCGGCATTTGAACAGATTTTCCGGCCACCTGAAGGAGGAATTCATGTACGTAACGCTGGCCATCCTGGCTCTGTTCATCCTTGTCTACAGTATGGCGGCAGGTCGTGTTGAGCGGACCTGGCTCAGCGGCCCCATTGTCTTCTGTCTGTTCGGGGTGCTGATCGGGCCACGGGGTTTTGACATTCTGCCCATTGGCACGGATTCAGAAACAATCAAGACGCTGGCCGAGCTGACCGTGGGAGTGGGACTGGTGGCCGCAACCATGTTTCTGGGCCGTTTCGCTATCAGCCGGGGCTGGGGAAGCAGGGACTGGTCCCTGCTTTCTGTTCCCGCCCTGGCTCTGGCCTGTTTCGCCCTGGCCCAGGTCCTGGGTGGCAGCGGATTCATTGCCGCCTTTACCGGCGGTCTTGTTTTCGACATCGTATTGAAAGAACACCGGGGGCAATGGCTGGAGGAGGCGGAGGGATTCGGCAACCTGTTTTCCCTGATCACCTGGGTGACCTTTGGCGCCCTGGTGGTGGATCCCGCCCTGAATGCCTTCAGCTGGTCCGTGGTGGCGTACAGTCTGCTCAGCCTGACCGTGATCCGGATGCTGCCTGTTTTTCTCTCGCTCTCCGGCATGGGGATGGGAACCGAGGCCAGACTGTTCATGGGCTGGTTCGGCCCCAGAGGGCTGGCCAGTGTGGTGTTCTGCGTTATGGTGATCGACGCGACACTGCCCCATGTCGCAGTTCTGGCCCAGGTGGTTTCAGTAACCGTACTTCTCAGTATCCTCCTCCATGGTCTGACCGCCAATCGCTGGGCCAGAGGATTCGGACAGAGGGCGGGACAGGATCAATAACAGACCTGGATCCGTGAGCGTTCGAGAACGGTGCAGATACAGATAGCGAGCCCGCGAGACCTTCGAGGCGGCAACAATGTTGATTATCCTGGTGTGATATCAACGAGTTGCCAACGCCGTAGATGTG
>JAJRVA010000091.1 GCA_024277485.1 Deltaproteobacteria bacterium
ACATTTTTTTCCCGGTACCATCGTCATCGTCCCTGATCACCAGGGTGTTGACCGCGCCGATCCTGGCCGCGACCGGATCAAGCTCGTCCACAAAGGGGATAATATCCTGTTTGTAGGGAATGGTTATGCTCACCCCGCTGAAGCCCAGTGCTCTGAGACCGGCGGCCCCGTCAGCGATATCGGTTGTGGGCAGGGGGACATACACGCAGTTCAGGTCAAGTTCCCGGAATGCCGCATTGTGCATCTCCGGACTCAGGGAGTGATGGACAGGATTACCGATAATACCATATATCCCGGTCTCGCCATCTATGTTTGCCATGATATCCGCCATACCAGCCGGTTACAGTTCCATTGCAATGTCACAGGCCGGGGCCGAATGGGTCAGCCTGCCTACGGAGATAATATCAACTCCTGTTTCCGCTATCATACGGACAGAGTCAAGATCAATACCACCTGATGCTTCAACCAGGGCCTTACCGTCAATCAGACCGACCGCCTGCCGCATCTCCTCCAGGGTCATATTATCCAGCATGATGATTTCAACACCACTGTCCAGGCATTCCCTTACCTGGTCCAGGGTATCGGCCTCGACCTCAACCCGGATGGTATGGGGGATGTTTTCGCGAACCTTTGCAACCGCCTCTGTTATCGAGCCGCAGGCGGCAATATGATTGTCCTTGATGAGCACCCCGTCAGACAGGTTGAAACGATGGTTGTGTCCTCCTCCGGCCCTGACCGCGTACTTTTCAAGCATTCGCAGGCCCGGGGTTGTCTTCCTGGTATCGGTGATCCGAACGTTCAGCCCGGCAATCCGGTCAACGTATTTTCTGGTCAGGGTGGCAATACCGCACAGCAGCTGGACCAGGTTCAGGGCCACCCGCTCACCTCTGAGCAGGTCCCTGGCCGGTCCACGAAGCAGCAGGAGCACTTCATTCTCTGCAACAGGTTGACCGTCCGGAACCGCCTGTTCAACCGTAACAGCAGGATTCAAGATCCGGAAAACCAGGCCGGCTACACGGTCCATGCCCACAGCGACCAGCGGCTCACGAGCGACAAACCGTGCTACTGCCTCTCGGTCATCCCTGAAAATCGGCCCGGTGGTAATATCGCCCTGCCCGATGTCCTCGGCCAGAAAGTGGCGTATCTGTCTGTCCAGTGTCAATACGTCCATCAGAGAAGCTTCCTGAAACGAGCCGCAGACTCGCCATTCTTGTCAAGCCGGGCCTGTACTTCCTCCTGTTTCCGGCGTTCCTTTGCCACCACTGCATCAGGAGCATTGCTGAGAAATTTTTCATTTCCCAGCTTGCCGCTGATCCTCTGCAGGTCTTTTTCCAGTTTCACCCTTTCCTTTTCCAGCTTGGCCAGCTCCTCCTCCGCATCAATGAGCCCCTTGAGCGGCACCACAATTTCGATATCCTGGAACAGCAGGTGCCCGGCATCATCAGGGATCGATCCGGCATCAAGAACATGAAGTTTTTCCGAGCGGGTCATGGCGCAAATGGAATGGGTAAAATCGGCCAGCATCTCCCTTTTATCCGCGTCCGGGCACAGCAGAGTTGTTTCGATTTTCTTGGTGGGATGCACATCCGCTTCACTGCGGATAGTCCGAATACCTGAAATAACCCCCATCAGCAGGTCCATGGCATTCACAGCCTCAGTATCCTGCAGGGTGTCATCCGGTTCCGGAAAGGGCTCGGTCATGATGGTGGACCGCGTACCCGGCAGAACACTCCAGATCTCTTCGGTAACAAACGGCGTTACCGGGTGCAGCAGTTTCAAAATTGTCTCCAGGACCTTGAGCATAACTCCCCGTGCCTGGTCCCGTGCCATGTCGTCATCCCCATACAGGGCAGCCTTGATCCACTCCAGGTACCAGTCGCAGAACTCATGCCAGGTGAACTGGTAGATGCTTGAGGCGATTTCGTTGAAATTGTACTCGTCCAGCCCGCGGCGGACATCCCGCACCGCCGAATCCATCCGGCTTAAAATCCACCGGTGCGGCAGGGCAAGACCGTCTGGATCTTCGGTTACCCCTGTGATGGACGGATCACAGTCTTTGATGTGCATCTGAGCGAAACGGGCCGCGTTCCACAGTTTATTGATAAAATGACGGTACCCCTCGATGCGGTCCTCATCCATCTTGATTTCCCTGCCCTGCGCGGCAAAGGCCGTCAGGGTAAAACGGAAGGCATCAGTACCGTATTTTTCCACCATCACGATAGGATCAACAACATTGCCGGTGGACTTGGACATCTTCTTGCCGTACTTGTCCCGCACCAGGGCATGGAGATAAACGTCGCGGAAGGGCACCTCATCCATGAAGTGAAGACCCATCATCATCATGCGCGCCACCCAGAAAAACAGAATGTCAAAACTGGTGATCAGCACAGAGGTGGGATAAAAGGTCTGCAGCTCTTTTGTTTTCTCCGGCCAGCCCAGGGTCGAGAAAGGCCACAGCGCGGAGCTGAACCAGGTATCAAGCACGTCGGTTTCCTGCGTCAGATCACCGGAGCCGCACTCATCACACTTCTGCGGCTCTTCGACCGCAATAATAAGCTTTCCGCATGACCCGCAGGTCCAGGCCGGGATCCGGTGCCCCCACCAGATCTGGCGTGAGATGCACCAGTCGCGAATATTGTCCATCCACGAGTAAAAAGTATTGTACCAGGTCGGCGGGTAAATTTTGATACGCTCCTCACGGACAGCGGCCGCCGCCTTGTCTGCCAGAGGACGCACCGAAACAAACCATTGCTTGGAGGTGG
>JAJRVA010000092.1 GCA_024277485.1 Deltaproteobacteria bacterium
CTTCGGTCATCAGGTTGATCTCCCTGATGATGGCAACCAGCCAGAGAAGCAGGATCATGGTCTGGGCCAGGTGAGGCAGTATCAGGTCCCATGGGGCGGGAAAGCCCGGGGGGAGGTAAATGGCGTGCAGGACCCCGAACAGAAAGATGGAGAGGCAGATCGGCCGGTGCAGAAAAGCGATAACCCGGTCATCCGCCGTTATTTTTGTCCGGCCGGCCAGTTTTTTCAGCAGCAGGTCCACAAACAGGTCGGCGGCTTTTGCCAGCACTGCGTAGAGAAGAATGGTGAGAATTCTATTAAATACCGGGTTGCTGTGGAACTCCTTGGCCAGCGAGGATATGCTGCTGAAAAAATTGCTGATCAGCATTGAAATGTCCATCCAGACCCCTTATCGTCTATTCGTCCTTGATGGTCGTGTCGCTGTTGAGCGGTTTTGCCTCATCGATGAGCATGATCGGGATGTCGTCCCGGATTTCATACAGGAGCCTGCATTTTTCACAGATAAGCTCCGTGGAGTCATGGTTCAGGCGGACAGGGCCCTTGCATTGAGGGCAGGCTAAAATATCAAGAAGTTCTTTTTTTATCATGCAGGACTCCGGGATAAGGTTATATTAATTGTTTTGAGATCCGCTTCAAAAGCGGGACAGGTTATTCATATCCTAATGTATGGGTTTTTTCCAGAAAAACTGAGATGTTAAGCTTTCGTTGGTTTTCAGGCAACGGAATATATGCATCGTTGCTCACGATATGTTTGCGTCAATCGCCTGAACAGTATATGATTATAATGTATAAGTAGTGTTTTTTAAAGCAGTAAACACTTCAGAGAAACGAGTTATGAAAACGTACAGAGTAAGTCAGGTTGGTTTCATTGTTTTCGTACTGGGTTGTATCTGCCTGGTGCAGAATATCCAGGCGGGTGAACTCGATACAGATTTCGGCAATAACGGCCGGATCGCGACATCTGTCGGGAATTACGGAGACCAGGCGTATGCCGTGGCCCTGCAGCCGGATGGCGGGATTCTGGTAGGCGGTTCTTCCTCCAACGGGGCGGATCTCGACTTTGCCCTTGTCCGGTACCATGCTGACGGTACCCTTGACCGGTCATTCAACTATGATGGTACGGTGACGACCCAGGTCGGCCGTAATGATGATGAAATCGCAGCCCTGTCAGTGCAGGATGACGGTTACATCGTTGCTGCCGGCTACAGCATAAATAACGGCAGCCGGGACTTTGCTCTTGTCCGGTATACCCCGGACGGGGAACTGGATACCACCTTTGGCACGGATGGTATCGTCTCCATCCCGTTTACAGACATGGATGACGAGATTACGGCAATGGCTGTTGATGATGAGGGTCGGATTGTGGTGGCCGGATACTCGACCGGTACCGCCGGAAGAGTCGTTATCGTAGGTCGTTATCTCGCCAATGGCGAGCTTGATCCTACCTTTGCCTCCGAAGGGGTGGGCCTGACCGGTGTCGGTGATGATGCGCTGGCAAGAAGCATAGCTTTTGACGCGGACGGCCGGATTGTGGTTGCCGGTTCATATTATAATGACGACCAGACTGAAGTCATGGTATTGCGATTCACCGACTCCGGTGATCTTGACACCACTTTCGGCGAGGAAGGTCTTGCCCTGCCGGCATATATCCAGGCACCCACGGAAGGCTTCGGGGTTAAGGTTCACGAAAGCGGTGCGATTCTGGTTGCCGGCGCGGTGGGCAGGCCAGGCGAGCTTGACACTGCGCTGTTTAATTTCACCGGAGAAGGCCTGCCGGATGTCAGGTTCGGTGACAATGGAATGCTGGTCATTGAGGCCAGCCGGGAAGATGATATGGCCCTGGCCCTGGACCTTAAGGGTGGTGTCGTGTATCTCAGCGGTTTCACCACCATGCAGGAGGCGCGTGAATTTCTGCTTGTGACCCTCCAGGTGTCATATGAGTTCCAGGCTGCTGAGGAAATTCCGGAAATCGAAAGGGTGCCGTTTGTCCTCAGGACAGGTGATTCAACCACCAGCCTGCAGATAGGTGAGCGGCAGGTGGAAGATTCGTATGATGCCTACATGGCGGCGACTGCCGATGAGGGGGTTGTTCCCCTGCAGACAACAGTCAGCACAACTCCTTTTGGCTTCTTCTCTGTCGATACCAGTTACGCGGTGGTCGCGCAGCCTGACGGGAAAGCCGTTGCGGCAGGTGTCAGTGAGGAGAATGGTGTACTCACTTTTGCTGTTGCCCGGTTTGAGGGAGAACTCCCCGGCACAACGGCTGCCGCCTCTTCAGGTCTTACAGCCGGCTGGATAACAACCAAAGAGCCAACAGAAGTCAACCGTACCGGTGCGTTCACCGGCGGCATTATTACGGCTGCGGATATCAGTATTACCAAGCGAGGTGTTGTTTTCAGTATTGCGCCGGACCCGGTCCTGAAGTCGGGTGGTGATTCTGATAATCCTGATGATCCGGATAATCCGGATAATCCCGGAGGGGGAGGGGATACCACACCACCGGTGGTTACAGTGACCGCGCCCACCGACGCATTACCATCAGGAACCACCGAAACGACTCTTTC
>JAJRVA010000093.1 GCA_024277485.1 Deltaproteobacteria bacterium
CGGGCCGCCTCACTGCGGTTGCCGCCGGTTTCTGAGAGTGTTTTGACAATCAGCATCCGTTCCGCTTCCTTCAGGGTGGCGGGCTGCTCCGATTCCTGTTTGGGGTTCAGGCCCGACCAGCGCTGGATGGCTATGGGCAGGCCGGCAACGTCCAGGTATTCCCCCCGCATCAGGATTACTCCCCGCTCGATGGCGTTTTCCAGCTCCCGCACATTTCCCGGCCAGGAGTAGCGGTTGAGGACGTCCATGCATTCAGGCGTTATCCCCTGCACTGTCCGGTTGTTGCGCCGGGCAAACCGGTGCAGGAAAAAGTCCGCCAGCAGGGGGATGTCACCCTGCCGGTCCCGCAGGGGCGGCACATCCAGCACCACTACGTTTAAGCGGTAAAAGAGGTCTTCCCGAAATCGCCCTTCCCGCACCTCCTGTTCAAGGTCACGGTTGGTGGACGTCACTATGCGGACATCCACCTTAATGGTCTCCTGGCCGCCCACCCGCTGCAGTTCATGCTCCTGCAGGACCCGCAGCAGTTTTACCTGCATGGCAAGGGGTAGTTCTCCGATCTCGTCAAGAAACAGGGTGCCGCCGTCTGCTTCCTCGAACAGTCCTTTTTTATCCCGGTCAGCGCCGGTAAAGGCCCCCCTGACATAGCCAAACAGTTCGCTTTCCAGGAGGTTTTCAGGGATGGATCCGCAGTTGACCGCCACAAACGGTTGTGCGGACCTGGGGCTTTGATCGTGGATGGCGCGGGCGACCAGTTCCTTGCCGGTTCCGGATTCGCCGGTAATCAGAACCGTAGTGGCGTGGGCCGCTACCTTGTCGATAAGCTGAAAAACATCCTGCATGGGTTTGCTTGTACCGATCATGGGACCACGACCCAGGGAGCTTTCCAGTCCGGCCACCTTTTTTTTCAGCAGGGCGTTTTCCCGTCGCAGCCGCTCCCGTTCCTCTGCCTTCTTCAGAACAAGAAGGATTTCGTCGCCTTTGAACGGTTTGGAGATATAGTCATAGGCTCCTTCCTTCATGGCATTAATGGCGATGTCAACCGTGCCGAAGGCGGACATCATGATAATTGTGGCGGTGTGTCCGGCGGCAATGGCCCGGCGCAGAAAGGCCATGCCGTCCATCCCGGGCATCCTGATATCGCAGAGGATGAAATCAAACTCTTTGTTTTTCAGGCGTTCAAGGGCTGTTGCACCGTCTTTCGCCGTATCAACGGCATAGCCGTGACCGCCGAGAAGAGCGGTAAGCATGTGGCGCATGTTCTCCTCGTCGTCGACTACGAGCAGGTTATGTTTGTGTCGTGTATCTTGTTTGGGAACAGGCATGATAAAAAAAGTCAGCGCCCTTTTTTGAATTGTTGCAATGGAAGAAAGACAGACAGAGTGCTGCCCTCGCCCTTTTTGCTTTTCATTTGCATCCTGCCGCCCAGCGCTTCGATGATGGAAAGTGATACGGACAGGCCCAGCCCCGTTCCCTTGCCGGTATCCTTGGTAGTATAAAACGGGTCAAAAATATTGTCCAGGTGTTCCGGGGCAATGCCGGCGCCGTTGTCACTGATCCGGATACGGATCATATTATCGGTGGCGTTGCTCCGGGCAGTGACGACCTGTGTCACGACTTCGATGAGCCCGCCGCCGTTGCGCCGGGCCTCTGCCACCGCATCGGCGCTGTTGAGAAGACAGTTGACAAAGACCTGACGCAGCTGGTCATGGTCCGCGCGCACCTTGTCCTGCGTGGCTTCCAGCCTGCTTTTCAGCGAAATGTTTTTGAATGCGGGCTGTACCTGCATCATCTCCATAATAGAACGGAGCAGTCCGTTGATTGAGCAGCTTTGCAGGGGTCCTGTCGAGATTCTGGCGAAGTCCAGCATCTGCCGGATAAGCATATTGATCCGCTGCAGTTCCTGGTCGGCACGTTGAATAAAGTCACGGTGCTGTTCATCAAGCCTGTTTGTTTTGCCGAGCAGGTCCAGGTATCCCTGGACAACACCGATGGGGTTGCCGATTTCGTGGGCCAGTCCAGATGCCATCCTTCCCACGGATGCCATCTTCTCCGCACGGATCATTTCCTGCTGCTGGTCTTTTAACTTCTGGTTGACGGATTCAAGCTGTTGCACATTTTCCGCCAGCGCCTTTTTGTCGTTTTCGATTCTGGTCAGCATGTTGTTCAGGCTGAAGGCAAGCCGGCTGAACTCCCCGCTTCCAGTTTCAACGCTGAACAGAAGGGATTCCTGGTCGTTATAGCGGTCCGCGAGTCTGACAAGACGCTCAATGGGACGCGTCACCAGTTTTTTCATCCTGAAAAAACTGATAACAGTCAACAATACCAGATTGATAAACAGGTAGCCGAGCGCTATTTTTTCGGCCTGCCACAGGGTTTGAAACATGGGGCGCAGTGACCTGAGAATGCCGACGCCGCCGACGACATCGCCGTTACGGATGATGGGTTGCGCGATAACCAGTACCTGATGGTGGACATTGAACATGGCCGGGAAAGAACGTGGGTAATGAAATACCATGCGGCCCGTGGAGATGGCTTCCGCAACTGTCTGGTCCAGGTTCGGGAAAGTGTTTTCTGAGACAGATGAGCCTGTGTTCCCGGCGCCCGGCGTTTTGGTGATCAGGAGAATGCGCCCTGTTTCGCCGGCAGGATACAGATTCGCGAACAACAGGGAGTCGGGCGGGAGTCCCCGCAGGTTAGCCGGCTCATTCGGCAGGCGCTCCAGGATCCGGTCAAGCACGGCCATGTCGCGCCTGATTTCGCGCTGCAGCGCGTCGTTTTGCCACAGGATCACCAGGACAAGGTTCAGGAGCCCCATGCCGATCAACAGCAGGCTGCCGACCAGAATCGTCAACCGTATCTTTATCCACTGAAGATGCATAACTTACCCCTAAGAGTCATTCGGGAGCATTCGGGGTCAGGTCTTGCAATAGCGCATTGAGACACCTTCTCAACTTTTCCCTTCTCGGACTTCTTTACTGCCCGACTGACCGTTGCATAGTGGACATCAAAAAAAGCTGCGATCTCTTTCATGGTATAATGTCCTGTGTTATAGGCCGCCACCATTGCCTGCCGGGTGTCTTTGCAACTAGCGACAAAATGGGCAAGAGGTTTTTTCACTGCGAGACGTTGAGAACGGGGAATCTCATCAATATCACCAGCTGGTGCATGCATGTCCTGATGCCTGGCAACAAACTCTTCATCACCCAGAAAGATCTGATTATTGACGTCCTTCAATGGTGACTCGCGGCCAATGCCTTCCAGGACAAACGCCTGGTAACGCAGTTGAGCCAGTTGACGATTGCTGTGGAAGCTGCCTGGGATCATTTCGAGACTCAGCCATCCCGGAACAGGAGATGTACCGGCAGCAGCCGAAAAACTTGACCACTGCCAGTCACCCGCCTTGGTAACCATTCCGGCCCTGACAGGGTTAAGCACCACGTAACGGTTCAATTCCAGAAGATATTCATCTTTGTCAACAATGATTGACTTGTATCTCCCCTGAAAAACATGCCCTACACTGTCGTGAAGTCGGTTAAACGCCTGTGTATAAACACCATTGAGTTGACGCATTCCTGCTGAAAGCCGACCGTCAAGAGTTTCAATGATCAGATGATAATGGTTCGACATCAGGCAATATCCGTGACAGCGCCAGTTGTACCGTTTGCAGACATTGCCAAAGGTATCAAACCACAGTTCTCTGTCGTTATCACAAAGAAAAATGTCTTCACGCCGGTTTCCGCGGGCGGTAATGTGGTAGTATGCCCCTGGGTATTCTATGCGAAGTGGTCGAGCCATGGAATATACATACAGAGGAATTTCAATCAATGCAACATGTTACCCGGTCATGTAGAATCAGTCATGTGTCAGTAGTTTTGCAAGACCTGACCCCCGTTTCTCTGTTTCCTCGGGCCAGGTTCTGCTCTTTTTGTTTTATTTGATGTCCCGGGACTGGAAAATCAACACCGCCAGGGTGAGCAGGGCGCAGGTGTAAAAGAATGCGTAGAGCAGGGCGGAAACAAGGTCGCCCGGCGGAACAGGCAGGTGATGAACCACCTGGATCTTGAAATTGAGGCTTTCGAGGTTGGGAAATGTGTAGTACAGGAACTTTGCCACCAGCTGGAGGGTGGCGTCGTCGCTGTTGTCGGCCATAATCCGCAAGTCTCTGGTCAGGTGGCCGATGATGAAGATGGAAAGGGTGAGGAGGCCGCTCAAAAACGGAGACGACCAGGCCGAAAACATCAGGGCGACCGCCAGTATCAGCTGCAGCTCGAACCAGATGGGGAGAATGGCCATGAACAGTTCCCAGGGAACCGCCTGCTCGTAGACGAGCGCCAGCAGCAGAAAAAGGCCGATGCTCATAATAACCACTTCAATGACCAGGGTCAGGGAGAGGCCGAAGTACTTACCCAGTAGAAACTGGCCCCGGCCGATCGGCTTGGACAGAATCACGTAGATGGTTTTCTTCTCCATTTCCTTGGACACCAGGCCGATGCCAACGAAAATGGCGATCAGGGTGCCGAAAAGTGAAATCGCGCCCAGACCGAAGTCCTTGATGATCTTGACCGGGTCGCCCAGGGTCAGGTTGCCCAGCACCATTGAGAAACCGAGCATCAGCACGGCAAAGACCAGGAGGCTGTAATACACCCTGTCCCGGATCGACTCCCGGAAGGTATTCACGGCAATGGTGAGGATTTTTTTCATGCCTTGCCCTCCACCGTATATTTGACAAAGATCTCCTCCAGACTTTCCCGGTGGGGAGTGAATGACAGAAGCCTTCCCCCGGTTTCCTCCACGGCCTGCATCAGTGCTCTGGCCTGCCGCTCGCGGGAGACCTTGCAGAGAACCTGCCCGCCGGTGCGGATCAGCTCGACACCCTGCCGCTCGTATGAAGCAAGGAGTTCCGGGGCAACACCGGCACAGGTGATTTCCCAGTAGCGTATCTTCTGTTCCAGCATCTCGCCCACATTGACAACATCACGCAGTTTGCCCTGCAGAATGATGGCCGCGCGGTTACACATCATTTCGACATCCGAAAGAATGTGGGACGAAAAAATAACCGTCTTGCCACGGTCCCGGCAGGCCAGAATGATGTCGCGCATTTTTTTGCGCCCGAACGGATCCAGCCCGGACATGGGTTCATCCAGGATCAGCAGTTGCGGATC
>JAJRVA010000094.1 GCA_024277485.1 Deltaproteobacteria bacterium
ACCATAAAACTGATACATCAAGGAAGCCTGTTCCGGGCCTTTCTGTCAAAGAAATCACGGAAAAAGCCGATGTAGCTCAGGTGGTAGAGCAACTGATTCGTAATCAGTAGGTCAGCGGTTCAAGTCCGCTCATCGGCTCCAGCGGAATACCAGCCGGACTGTTTCCGGGAGAAAAATGTTTTTCTCCCGGAAACAGAAGCGGGGGTGGACGTTACGGTCGAAATTCCTCGGCAAGGTTCTGAATGATTTTCCCGATTCTGAGTTTTGCCATTCCCAGGTTTTCCGAGTTCATGATGAGAACCAGGTGGATATGCGCCTTGCCAGGCTCTGACGCGAGAGGATCTTTTCCTTCGTTCAGGCAGCGGACCAGAATGTGGGCGCTTTCCGCCTCGATGTGAACCATCTGGCCGCGGCCGGTGCCCATCTCCAGGGACGCTTTTTGCGCGTTCATCAGGACATTGTTGGCCAATACGCCTACTTCCTGCAGGGAAATTTTCTGGTCTTCCGCCAGCATGGCGAGTGCCTCTCCTCCGGGAGTAAAGATGCCCGCGCCCATGAAACCGTCGATTGCCTTGAATTCAGCCAGCTGTTTTTGTACATCCATGAGAGATTCCTCCGTTAATTGAAAGTTTTCATATGCGTTTTTCCGTTGTTCTTTCGTTTCGTCTTCAGAATGGTTCTTAGGTTCGTTTGCCGGGCTTTCCTCCTCTGTCCAGTTTTGATTATCCTGTAGCTCACACGATTTCAGCAAGATTTGCTGTAATGGTTCCCTGATCCTTTTTTTGCGCCGCCAGACGGGATTTTTCACTTGTATGTCGACTTCCGTCCAGGCCAGGAGTAAATACGCCGCCTCTTCTCCCTTTACGGAGCCGGTTTGCGCGTCTATTAATTCACCCTTCAGGAAAAAGAGTTTGCCGTTTCCTTTTTCGGAAGAAAGTTGCAGTGTGCAGGATTTCCCTTCCATTGAAATAATCTGGGCAAAGGTGGCAGGGGTAATGCCCTGAAGGGCGCCACGGGTATGCTGGTCAAATACGTCCATTATGTTTTGTTCAAGGATGTCTATATCTATCGGCTTGTCCAGAAATCGACCCCAGCCCAGTTGTTCCAGACGTTCCTTGATCTCGGCTGTGCCGAATGCGGTCATGATGATGACGGGAACGTGCGGGAACTCCTGGTTCATCCTGGACAGGAGTTGAAAGCCGTCCATTACCGGCATCTGCAGGTCGGTAACGACCAGGTCGGTTTCGTAGGCACGAAGAAATTCCAGGGCTTCCCGGCCGTTTTCGGCCATGGCAATGTGGTACTCCGGATTTTTTGACTGTAGCCATTGGGTCAGGCTGAGCAGGAAGTTTTTTTCATCATCGACAAAAAGGATTCTTTTCATAACTCTTGTGTTGCGCCATGGGAATTTGATAACATGTTTTTATTTTAGCAATGGGCGTGCCATTATTGTTAATGTCGTCATTACAGTGTGTTGCCTGGTGTTTCGTCAATAGTGACACTGGCGGGGGCAGAATGACCGGTTCAAAATGACCTGGCAGGGTCATCTTGAACCGGCAATCGAAGATTTGCTGGAAAGTCTTTCCGCATTCAGGGGCGAGAGGGTGAAAAGGGCACGAACGGCCGGACCGGAGACGCGGGTCAGCCGCGGTGGCCGGCTGCCCGTATGCCGTAATCCTTTAATCTTCGCTTCAGGGTGGAGAGAGAAATGCCAAGGGTCTCGGCGCTCCTGGTGATGTTGCCTGAGTGGTATTTCAGGGTGTAAAGAATATGCTGTTTTTCCATTTCCCTGAGCGGTTTCGGAGAGGTCTCGTCGTGACAGGCCGGCTCGTTTCTGCTGGTTTGCGGCAGCAGGGAACCGAAAGCGTCCGGGTCGGCAAGCTGCGCATCCTTGCGCAGGGCTGTTATTCGCTCCACGATGTTTTTGAGTTCGCGCACATTGCCGGGCCAGTCGTATTCAGCGAGTCTCCGCAAGACAGAGTCCGGGAACTGCTCTACCCGGCCATTGGTCGCCCTGATCAGGAAATGGGCGCAGAGGGCGGGGATGTCTCGGCGTCTCTCCCGCAGGGGTGGAACATGAATGCGGATGACATTCAGGCGGAAGTAGAGGTCGTTGCGGAATCGTCTTTCCCGGACGGCCTGCTCCAGTTCAATATTGGTTACGGCAATAATGCGGACACGCACGGGCCGGATGGCGCTTCCTCCCAGGCGTTTGATCCTCCCTTCTTCAAGGGCGCTCAGGAGTTTGCTTTGGAGATGCAGGGGCATTTCGCCTATCTCGTCCAGAATAAGCGTCCCCCCGTCGGCCATTTCGAAAATGCCTTTCCTGGTTGATGTCGCGCCGGTGAACGCCCCTTTTTCGTAACCAAAAAGCTCTGACTCGATCAGGTTTTCCGGCAGTGCCGCGCAATTTATGCTCAGGATAGGCTTCTGTTTTCCCGGGCCGGAATAATGAATGGATTTGGCAACGACATTTTTTCCTGTTCCGGTTTCGCCGGTGATGATAACGGGGGCGTCGGAGCGGGAGGCCAGTTCGATGAGTTCATGTGTCTGCCGCAGACCGCCGCCGGTTCCGATCAGCAGCGTGTCGGTTTCCTCTCTGCTGCTCTTGTACTTTTGGACCTGGGCAATTGCCTCCAGGTCCAGGGTACGGACTGCCCTGTCAATGGACAGGCGTAATTCATTGACGTCAAAAGGCTTGGAAAGGTAATCGAATGCGCCCAGCTGGATTGCTTTGACGGCATTGTCAAAACTCGGGAACGCGGTGATAAAGATTATCTTGGCCTGCTCATTGTGTTTCAGGATGCCGGGGAAGAAATCCCGTCCGCGTCCGTCAGGCAACTTCTGGTCCAGAAGGACAATGTCTACGTTATGCCGTTTGCAGGCATCAACACCTTCCCTTCCCGTATGGGCAACGAGAATCTGCAACGTGTCATCGGCAAGCGATGATTTAATTATGTCGCACAGGAGCCTGTCGTCGTCAATGACCAGGACACATTTTCCGGAACTAGCAGGCTGCATCTCCGGCCTCCGGGATGGAGATGATAAAAGTCGTGCCGCGGTTTTCCTCGCTGCTTTCGATTTCGATGGTGCAGTTCATGGACGCAAGCATTTTCCTGGACAGGAGCAGGCCGAGCCCGGTGCCCTTGGCCTTTGTGGTAAAAAAAGGATTGAAGACCTGGCTGATGTTCTGCTCGGGAATGCCGAGGCCGTTGTCGGACACCTTGATCCATACCAGGCCGTTTTTTTTGTACACCGTGGTTTTGATGCACGGTGAGTCCCGACCTTCCAGGGCGTCAGCGGCATTGGTAAACAGGTTCAGCAGGACCTGCTGCAATGGCCGTTCGTCAACGAGAACCAGGTATGTTCCCGGGGAAATGGCCTTCCGCAGTGAAATATTCCGCCTGGAGAAATCGTTGTGGATCAATTTGAAAAAATGGTCCAGGAAGAGGAGCAGATCAACTCTTTTTGTTGCTGGTTTTTCGAACATGTTAATATTTTTCAGCGAGCGGAGGAGAACTTCGACCCGGGCCAGTTCGTCCAGGGAGCGGTTCAGGTACTCCTCAATATCATCCATTGAAAAACTGCGAAGTTGGGCCTTGAGAGCGCTCAGGGTCATTTTGATTGAGTTGATGGGGTTGCCGATCTCGTGCCGGATACCACTGAACACAAACCCTATGTTTTCCAGGGTGTTGACGGAGGCGGCTATGGATTCGTAGCGTTTTTTTTCCGTAATGTCGCTGATGAATATCCAGAGGTAGTCCCCGTTTTGAATGGGATATGTTGAGTAGCCGATGAGCCGGTCGGATATCTCGATGACCTGAGAGGTATTGTCGGGCATCAATGTATAGGACGGCTCTTCCCGGGGGTGGGTGAGAAACGAGCGCAGGGCATCGAAATCCTTGATCGGCACCACGGGGTTCAGGATGTCGGCCGCCGCCTGGTTATGAAATTCCACTCTTTGGTGAATGGCATCAAGGACGATTATGCCCAGTTGCATGTTGTGCAGGATTATGCCATACAGGCAGACTCCCGGGCAGGGTCCCAGGCTGATCGGGCAGGCGGCGTTTTCGCTGCACACTGTGTGTGGACAAGGTATACCGAGATATTTTGTCATTCTAATCCTCTGATGGTAACTGGTGCCTGTCCATGCAGGCCTAACTGCCTGATTTTTTGAGACGAAATCGCCTTCTTGGGTGATGTTATTAGCGGTTTGTGGTACGGGTAAATCAGGTAAGTCACCAGGATTACACGATTAACAACTTTCCGGAGTCGCAAAAACGATGCGAAAAGCACGCATTCAGCAGTTACCCCTGGCAGAAGCAACCACTGATCACCCCAAGGCGAAAGAGTTGGCAAAGATCAGTGAAATTCTTGACCACAACAGTAGCATATATGACCTGGTGTTACAATATCTCGGTGATCATGACAACAATGCAACCGGGGCCCGGGGAATGACGGCCGAACAGGTTGTTCGGTCTGCTGTTATCAAGCAGATGGAAGGCTACAGTTACCGGGCTCTTTCCTTCCACCTTGCAGATTCAAGGGCCTACATCTGGTTCTGCCGGATCGGATTTGGCAAACCGTTCAGTACGCCCTGTACGACAGGGACTTGAGGATCAGGGCGAAGCCCATGGTGCAGCGTGGTCCCTGGGGGACCCGGGCCGGAGTTGGCTCCGGGCTCGGGTGAGGAGCAGAACCGTATCAAAGACCCTTGTATGTATGTAATTCGTCACAGGGTTTGTAACTCTGCGATTGTACCTACCCATACTTTGTACGTGGTCAGGGGTGCCGCAGATTCGTGCAGGCGCGGCTGACCGCTATAGCCGACTATGCGGGCAGTCGCGACCGTGCGAAGATGCGGTGCCCCTGA
>JAJRVA010000095.1 GCA_024277485.1 Deltaproteobacteria bacterium
ATCCGGTAGACCTTTCTCCCCATTTCCAGCAGGGAAAGCCAGAAATCATAGTCTTCCCAGCCGTGAACCAGGCTCTCTTCATATCCGCCGGCCTCCTCCCAGTCCGTCTTGCGAAAAAAGGCGGAGCAGAAGATAACATTATCAACAAGCATCTCCTCAAGAGAAAAATCCGGCAGATTCCACTCCGTCTTCTGGGCCCCGAAAAGCCGCGCCCTGCAGTACACGATCCCGATTTCCCTGTCAGTGTCAAGAATCTTCAGCGCCTGTTCAACATACGTCGCCCCTATCCGGTCGTCAGCATCAAGGGGCAGGATATATTCGCCGCAGGACTCCCTGATCCCGTTATTCCTGGCCGCAGCAAGCCCCTGGTTGTCCGTCTGGATAACCCGGGTTTTCGGCCTGTCCCAGGATGCCAGAATTTCATTGGTCTCCGGATCGGTCGAGCCGTCATTGACAATGATGATCTCATAGTCATCACAGGTCTGGGCCAGGACAGAATCCACCGCCTCAGAGAGATAGCGGCCGTGATTATAACAGGGGATGATTACACTGACCCGGGCCATTCCATACCTGCCGTGTTGAAAAAATTCTTCATCATACTCTCATCTTTTCGGTATCCGCCCCCCAACATGGTTGAAGAAACAGGCCACCACCGTATACTCACCGCCCCAGGCACACCGGTGTCACGTACCTGTCCAGGAACCATGCCAGGAGAAAAAACAGGCCCATCCACAGAACTGTTGAAGTCAGAATCAGTATACCAACAATTGAAACGCTGCCGAAAATATCCATTAACGCGGGCCATTTCCAGACAAAATAATTATGGCTCAGATAAATTGTATACGAACTTATCCCTAACAATGAAACATATTTTTTGACGGAAGAGTCCCGCCCAAGCCTGTTTGCAAGGAACAGGACAATGGGTATGGCAAGGAGGGTACAGGTGAATTTCACTGTATTGTAGGGATATTGAAAGACAAAGAACAGGTACGGCAGCAACATGAAACTTATCCACCAGCGCACCCCCCGGGAGGACCATGACGCGATGAACATCCCCACCACAAACGCGGCAATATAATCGGTAAAGTACAGACGGTCCGACAGCAGTAGAGAAACAGCACCATAGAGCAGAAAAAGCAGGCCGGCTGCAGCTACCCTCATCTCTTCCCCTTTCAATACCAGGGACAACGAGACGACACCATAAACCGTTATCAGGCCGGAAATAAAATGAGCTGCCGAGTATATCGTATTTTCATATCCCAGGTACACCTGCAGGCCTGACAAATGAGCGATATACATCCCCGGTGTAATGCTCTCCTGGAAAAGAAAAATCTGCAGCAGCGCGTACATGGAGCAGGCGGCAAAGTAGAGTGGCCAGAGTTTGCAGAACCTCCTCCTCAGGAAATACGTTATGTTCCCGGACGTAAGGATATAGGACCGCATGACCCCGTAGCCCGAGATAAACATGAACATCCCCACTCCGACCTGGCCGATGACCCGTTTTATCGGGACATATATTTCACTGTACGGGAGGAAGGGGGGAATAAAATGACCTGCCAGGACAAAGATAATCGCAATGCCCTTGAGCAGGACTGTTTCATCCTTCCTGATGATGACCATGTCGGTGAAATACTTTTTTAAAGGCAATACCACTGTCCCGTTATCAGCATATTTCATGATGCTTTACGCAGGAGCTGCTCGTACAGGTCTTCATAGGCATGTATCATCCGTGCCATGTCAAAACGCTGCTCAATAACCTTCCTGCCGGCACGGCCCATCTCCTGCATCTTTTCCGGGTTGGAGAGGAGGTCGATTACAGGTCGGGCAACACTTTCAACAGAGTGGTCAGGGACCAGAATCCCGGTCCTGCCGGACTCGACTATTTCCGGGTTGCCCCCCATGTCGGTGGCCACAACCGGTTTTTCCAGGGCCATGTATTCAATAATGACATTGGAGATCCCCTCTCCCTGCGGACTGAGCAGCACCCCGATGGTGCTTCCTTTGACCAGCGGTTCCGGATGGTCCGAATCTGTCACAAAATGGACGCATTTTTCAAGCCCTAAGGAACCGGACAGCTGCCGGCAACGATCCAGGTTTTCTCCGCGTCCGACAAGGACCAGTTGAAGAGATGGAAACGTGTTGCGGATTACTGGCAGGGCGCGGATCAATGCGGCCTGGTCTTTTTTTCGGGTAAAATTTCCCACCATGCAGATCGAGGGATCCCCAAAGGTAACCGGACGCACCCCGGAAAACCTGGCGCGTTCAACCCCGTTATAGATCACACGTGTATTCCGGTATTTCTCCACCCCGAAAGCCCTGATGCCGGCCCGGGAATTCGCCACTATCCAGGTGACGAAAACCATGCAGAACCGGCTTATCCAGTCCCGCCTGTTCAACCTGGGACGAGCGCTTCTGATGGAGCCGTTTATCACCGGACAACCGGTTATTTTACCGGCAACAACACCGGAGAAATCACTTATACTGCCGAAAGTGTGAATCAGGTCCACTTTGTATTGCCGAACAAAGCCGACCAGCGACAGGGCCAGGGTGCAGTCATACTGCGAGCTCTGCCTGACAGGGATGGTAAGATCGGCATACTCCATGGCCTCTTTTTCCCGCTCCCCGCCCTTGACCAGGACTCCGAAGGCCGTCCTGACGGTACCTGATCCCCG
The DNA here is from genome assembly GCA_024277485.1 of Deltaproteobacteria bacterium. Next base: position 2,673 of record JAJRVA010000095.1, read on the forward strand.
CAACCCTTTCAGCAGTTCCACGATCTGCCGTTCCGTCCCGCCGGCAGGCATACCGTCGGCAAGAATCAGGACAAGGGGAGGCCTGGCGGAACCCATCCATCATCTCCCTGTCCGGCAGAGGACAACAGCCCGCGTGCCGGAGCCGTCCCAATGTACCAGGCCGGTATCTCCTCTTTCACATGGTTGGCTCCACCCTTGAACAAAAGCGGTCAGCCGGGCCTCTGACCAGCCCGTTTCTCCGACAATGAGATACCGCGATACCGGAAGCCAGTCAGTCCCTTGCAGGATTTCTTCTCCCTGTGCAGCAGGGACAAGGGCCAGGTCATGTTTCCACGGTGACAGTACGTCATCCTGGACTGACCGACCATTCTCACTGGAAATGACATCAAGCCTGGTAAACCCGTGATAATACATGTACCGGCGCACCAGGGGAACAGTATCATCCTGTCGAAGCAACACCACCCATGGGGCTCCTGCGGCAAGAAGATACATGGAAAGCGTCTCGTCAGCCAAACCGCAGTCCAGGACGGAAGAGGTGGCCGGCTCCACACGGTTGCGGGCCAGAAAAACGGTCAACTCCTCCGCTTCCTGGCCGGGAACATGTTCCTCTTGCTCCGACCTGGAGGGGACTCTGCCATGATGTTTCATTTCATCCAGCAGTTCCTCACCATAATCACTTGAGAACACGACAAAATTCTGTATATCCACATAGTAGGTGCCGCTTTCATCCGCAACAATATTGTTCCTGAAATCAGGAGGCCGCAGATCGCAGTGTTCCCGGATACTGATGGTCTCCATGCCCAGCCGTTCCATGGTCTTTTTGAAGCGGTCGACAAACCGTAAGCCTTCCTCACCGGTAACCATCTCACCACGAACGGGCTGCACCAGAAAACCGTACTGCCGGCCGCCGTCTCCGGATTCAAGCCGGATAATATCATACACCCTGGGTGCGAGCCCCTCCTCGTGCAACAGGTTGCTGATAACCGCCTTTTCCCGCATGCTGCCGACGGCAACCATGCTGAACCATGTCGAGGCTGGAGCTAATCGGTGCGAGGTATAATATGGAGTGGCATCAGGGGACATCTCCCTGCTCTTGATGATCTTTAACCCCACCGGGTCGGGGTAGCGGGCAGCAAGATCCGGACTGATCCGGGCGATGTCGTCCGGATCGCCCAAGTACACGCTGTGCCGTCCCGATCTGCAGTGCAGGCCGGCCTTCTCCAGCCGGGTTGTCAGCTCCACCCCTGGTTCCCTGCCGAAGTCAACATGTGACGGGACAACAGGGATTGACTGCTTCAACTGGGAATGTCGTGGTATGCGGCGGGCGGCAACATACCGTTTTGCCGCGAAATAGATGTAGAGCGTGTTGATCAGGTACCGGTCAAAAAAACGAAACAGGGGCCACGCCCGGACAGGCACCACTTTTTTCAGACCGGCCCTGATTCCACTACTCATGACACACCACGGCAGACCTTACTTGAAAAAATCACTGCCCAGCAGATTGTAGGGACCCAACCTCTCCTCCACCAGTTCCATGGTTGTTACGTCCCCTTTCCGGTCCCACGCTGTCTCATACTTCCTGGTAAAATTTCTCTCCAGGAACCGGACATTGTTTGTTCTGCCGTCAATGAGGATAAAGGTACCGGGCAGAAAGGTGGGCTCCATCAGCAGCAGGTCCGCAGCCATGACGGTCCTTTCATCACACTGGAAACTGAGTCCGTTGATGTCCCCCTGCACGTCTTTAGGTGCCGGCCCGTCCAGGTAGATGAAATCCGGCACAATGTCCGGCAGGGTGTCGTAATAATGACAGAGCTGCCCGTTGAACCGCCCCGCATGCACCTCACTGTGCCGAAAATGAACGCGGTCGGCCAGGGCGGCAGGAAAACGGCTCCTTGTCTGCTCGATCCAGCGCAAAGAGGCGTCCACCGTGAACAACTGGAACATGAATCGATTTCTGATCTCCGGCTTTCCCGACAGATTTTCCCAGTCCTGCTGATTTTTCGCCAGGGCATGGGCCATGACGATGGTCGAATACCCCAGGCCGAACTCAAGAACAGTAAAGGATTTTCTTTCGCGAACCATCTTGTGCAGGCGCACAAGATCGGCGGGCTCGGGTGGAAAAGGGGTATCAAGCCTGCCGCTCACCGTGTCGAAAACACTCCCCGGACCGGGAAGGTTCTCACCAAAGTCAATGAGTGCATCCAGCCCCTCCGCCACAATATATTCCTGGTACTGATCCTGGTGGTCAGCTTTCACAACAGTTGCTCCATTTACGTTATATTTCGAGTGTATCCGGACAGCTCAGGCCTGTCATGCCGAAACCTCCGTATTATTCCTGTTTTTCGTTTTCAAGTATAAAACAGGACTGCCCGGCCCGGGAAAACCGTACCCTGGAAAAGCGTCCCGTCACTTTGCCAAACACCCCGATCAGTTCCTGCAGTTCCTCCGGAGTGATGCCGGCAAATTTCTGCCTGTCATACCGGGCAGCATGTCTGTATGCGGGCAGCACACTCTGGACAGTATCTTTGACCGACCGTGTTCTTTCCACCCAGGTCTGAACAAGGCGGGCCGAAGCGGAGAAATCCGGTCTGCCCTCTCCTGTCGGCAGGTCCTGCAGGCTCTGCACGATACAATCCGACGACAGCACCCCCTCAGTGTGGCTGATATACCTGGCCGCGACTTTTTTGGCCTCCTCACTGCTGGTATATTTCTCACCATTTCCCGCCTCAATGATGTCAATCATGGTCTCCTGCAGTTCCTCCGGAGAGAAAACACTGGTACTGACTGAGTTGGGCAGATAGGTCTCATATTTTTCCGACAGCACCGGCCGATAGGCGATTGAGGGGACCCCCATCAGGTATGCTTCAATCCCGGTGGTGCAGTTGGAATGTATCACCGCGTCAGAGGCGATTATCCATTCCAGCACATTGCCCTGTTTCGACACCCTGACATTGGGCAACCTGTCAGCCACCTGCAGCCATGCGCTGTCCCCTTCAGAGGGGTGAGGGCGAACAATAATGCTGTGATCCGGAAACCGGCTGCTGAGCCAGGGAACAGCATCAACAAAAAAGGTGAACAGCCGCTGCTGAAAATCGATCCAGTCATCAATGAATTTTTCACTTCCATGGGAAGTGCTGTGCATGAAGAGCTTCTTTGCCTCATCAACACCCTTGAAGTGATTACAGAAACCGAAATTGGTATTCACCAGGATAACGGGCCCGTGCTCGCTGTTCAACCGGTCAGCGGCAGGGGAATAAAAGGAGCGCAATTCAGGACGGAGCATGTCAAAGCGGGGATTGCCGGCAAGAAGAATGTCGTCTTTTCTGTCCGGAAGCGCACGGACAAGGATATCTCTCTGGACCGGTCCCCAGGCAAAGAATTTTTCCACAAGGTCAAAGGCCCGGCTGGAAAACCTGCTCTTCAGGTACTGTTCCTCGTGAATGACCAGCCCCTCCTCGTCCCAGGCCACGATAACATTGCCCAGCCGCCGAAACCGGGCGAACCAGCGGTTTTTGGAAACAGCGATGCTCTTGTCGATGTAGATTCCGGGCGGGAACCTATGGAGTAAACTGCGCAGTTCCCGCTGCCCTCCCAGCACAACCCTGAAACCTGCCTCAGCCGCTGTCAGGGCAAGGAGCAGCTTACCATGAAATTCACGGACCTTGATCTCAACAGGAAGAAAAATATTTTTTACCACAGCGGGGTGCTTCTTCATTTTTTCACCGTTCTTCTGCGCATGAACCTGAGACGTCTTCAGCCCTGTTCACGCAGCAGCAGATCCGCGACATGAAACTGGTAGGGATAGTCAATATCCATGGAGGATTCCAGGGCCATTTTATAGCCCACGGTCTCATGATCGACAAGGGTTCTCTTTTCCATGAACCACTCGCACTCCGCCACATACACCGCACCGTTGAGCACGTAGACAACGGGCAGATCCTGGCGGCGGGTCGTTTTTTTCTCGCCCGGGTCAATCAATGGCCGCAACCTGCCATCCTTCTCCCTGGTATACATCCAGGAAGGATGTTTTTCAGAAACGGTTACCGAGGTGCAGGATTTTGCGCCCTGCCGGATACAGTACTCAATACAGCCGTCGATATCCGCTGCGGTTCGAAAGGGTGATGTAGGCTGGAGCAGGACCACATACTCATACCCGGGCAGTTTTTTTACCGCATGCAGGACAACGTCAATACTTGAGGAATCATCCCGGGCAAGATCCGCCGGACGGACAAACGGCACCTCGCATCCCCACTTTCCGGCAATCCGAAGTATTTCTTCGTCTTCCGACGAAATGATGAGTCGATCGATGTATTTGGATTTTTCAGCCTCTTCTATGGTCCAGGCAACAAGAGGTTTTCCCGCCAGCGAACGGATGTTTTTGCGGGGAATTCCTTTCGAGCCGCCACGGGCAGTTATCACCGCAAGTATCCTTTTCCCCTGCATCATTTGAACACCTTGGTGAACTCAACCTGGGCCCGGGCAAAATCTTCCATCTGACCTAAATCCAACCAGTATTCCCGAACCGGAAAAACGGCTGTTTCCGCTTTTTCGGCAATTAAGTTGTTAAATATGGTGGGCATGTCACAGTAGCAATTCGGTTGGACATGCTCCAGCACTTCGGGGTTGAGAACATAAATACCGGCATTGATAAAAAAACGATGCACCGGTTTTTCTTCCAGGCCGATTAACTTGTTGCTGCTGACCTCGGCGACCCCGAAGGGAACCTGCAGATCATATTCCCGGACACACATTGTCGCTGCCGCATGATGCTCCTGGTGAAAATGCATCAACTGCTCAAAGTTGACCCTGGACAGGACATCTCCATTCATGACAATGAGCGGCGCACCCGGTTTTTCCGGAATAAGGCTCAAGGCTCCGGCAGTTCCCAGCTTTTCTTTCTCCCGGAGGTACTCGATCCGCACCCCCCAGTCAGACCCGTCACCAAAATACTCTTCAATAACCCCGGCTTTGTAATTGACCGCGAAAAAAAACCGTTGAAAACCGAATTCAATAAAGTTGTCCAGAATTGTCTCGATGATCGGCTTGCCCCCCACCTTGAGCATGGGCTTGGGGCAGTCATTGGTCATGGGCCGCAGCCGGACCCCTTCTCCGCCGGCCATGATCACGACCCAGTTGTCCCGGGTAACCGGGTGAATGACGGTTTCAATGGACTGCAGGCTGATGATCCTGCCTTCCGCATCCAGGACGGGAATATGGTGCAGGGCTTTTTCCCGCATCAATGCCAGTACTTCCGAGCGGTTGTTTGTATTACC
>JAJRVA010000096.1 GCA_024277485.1 Deltaproteobacteria bacterium
GTGAGGGCTGCCGGGTGCGTTCTTTTGTCGAGAAGCCGGACCTGGAGACCGCCGAAGAGTATGTGGCCAGTGGAGAGTACCTGTGGAACAGTGGAATGTTCGCTTTTTCAATGCAGACCCTGCTGGCTGAATTTGCCGAACACGGTCCCGCCATCCTGGCAGGCATGTCGGACGCCGTTACCCGTGGCGCCCCTGACGGTGTCTTTTTCCGGTTTGACAAGGCGGCCATGGAAAAGTGCCCAGATGATTCCGTCGACTATGCCCTGATGGAGAAAACGAACAGGGCCGCGGTTGTCGAGGCAGATATCGGGTGGAGTGATGTCGGTTCATGGCGGGCTCTCTGGGAGCTTGAGGAAAAAGACGGGCAGGGAAATGTGCTGTCCGGCGATGTGATGCTGGAAGATGTGCAAAACTCCCTGATCCGGGCCGAGGATACCCTGGTTGCCGCGGTAGGACTGCGGGACACCATGGTCGTCGAGACGGCTGATGCGGTTCTGGTTGCCCCGATTTCACGCTCTCAGGATATAAAGAAGATAGTCCGAAAATTAAAGAAAGATGGGCGTGATGAGTTCCATATCCACAAGACCGTTTACCGGCCCTGGGGAAGTTATACGACGCTGGAGAGGCAGGAACGGTTTCAGATCAAGCGGATAACCGTCAATCCCGGCGCCAAACTTTCCCTGCAGATGCACCATCATCGTCATGAGCACTGGATAGTCGTCAAAGGGATGGCAAAGGTGACAAACGGTGAGGAAACCGTCATGCTGGACGAGAACCACTCAACCTATATAACAGCCGGACTCATGCACAGGCTGGAAAATCCAGGCAGCATACCCCTTGAGCTTATTGAGGTTCAGATCGGCAGCTATCTCGGGGAAGACGATATTGTCCGGTTTGATGATGAATACGGAAGAAAGATATAGATCGCGAAGCCCCTGATCAACAGGCCCGCATGGATACTCCAGCTGGAGAGGTTCCTGCTGAATTCAGGTTATGCTTCTTTTTTCAGAAAGTTGAGCTGGTCATCCTTTTTTGTTGCTGCATCCGGAAACCGGGCATGGAAGGCCTCGACATACCTGTTGATAACACGCCTGTCTTCAACCGAGGCGTGAAAAAATTCAATTCCGTTATGAAACATGCCGTCATGGTGATTGGATGAATGGATGATCCTTCCCATGACCTCAACGAGGTCATCTTCCAGGCCGATGGTAATCATAACCTGCTGCCCTGCCGTCAGCTGAACATGCGTTTCCATGAGTATGCCGCCGATACTGATATTCAGGGTTCTTCCCATGCTGTAATTTCCCTGAACTCCCTGCTCGTCGACAACGATATAGTCGAGAAGGTTCAAAGACTCCGGCCTGACATAGCGCCTGCGTTCACTGTTACTCATTTTTTTTCCTGTATAAACGTGTGAGGTATAAAGAGTGTGCTGTTCACCCGGCGCCAACACATTTCTTTTTAAATTTACATTGTTCACTATTCTTTGTCAAATACAGCATGCCGTTCAGGTCAAAATTACCGTCTGCAAAAGGTTTGCAGCAGCATAAATTGTATAAAAAAGTGAGCAGGTTGACACTTTACATATAAAAGTAGTAAACTTTATTAATCGTGCCCGGAATCTATAATTATGGCAGGATACATGATTCCGGCGTGAGTGTGAACAGGCCGACACCACAGTGTCTTCCGATGCAGCTTTTTTAGCGAATATTTTCAGGTTCTGCCATAACGAGGGGGCATACCAGGAAATGAAGAATTACCCGGTCCGTGCGTATTCTCTTATTTTTTTTGTGTTCATTTTCTTCGTGGTTACAGGTGGATGCAGGAACCTGAAGGGCTCAAAATCCATTCGGTCGATCAGTGATTACGAAAAAATGATTGTCGGTGATCTGTATGCCGACTATGTGGGTACGCAGAACTGCCTGATGGCCTGCCACGAACATGACCGGTTGAGCCATTATTTTGAGGCCAGCACCATGGGGGCCCAGTTGAAGAAGGGATCCGGAATGCCCCTGGTGGATTGCGAGTCCTGTCATGGCCCCGGCAGTCTTGCCATAAAGGACCTGACACCGGACCTGGTTGAGGAAAATACGGTCAGAGGCATCAAGACACCCTGTGATTACAAGACCCTGATAGACCTGAAAAACCTGCCGGCTCCGGCTCAGTCCCTTATCTGCCTGAAGTGTCATTCCGCCAATGCAACCTTTAATCTCCATAACTGGAGTGCGAGTCTGCACGCCCAGAATGAAGTCTCCTGCTTTGATTGTCACGATGTCCACGCCAGCCCGGATTTAAAGGTCTCACCAATTAACAGCGGCAAGTTGTGTTTTGCGTGCCACCAGTCATCCCAGGCGGAATTTTTATTGCCGAGTCACCATCCGCTTAACGAAGGAAGGATATTTTGCACCGACTGTCATGATCCGCATGGCAGTACATCGGAGCTGTTGAGAAAGGATGACGTGAGGGAAACCTGTCTCCAGTGCCATCCGGAAAAAAGAGGGCCGTTTGTTTATGAACATGCTGATGTGGCGGAGGACTGTCTGAACTGCCATAATCAGCATGGTTCCGTGAACAGCTACCTGCTCAATGCGCGGGAGCCGTTTCTGTGTCTTCAGTGTCACGAGGGACATCGTATTACCGCCCCGGACGGGAGCCCCATTTCAAGGGAATCCGCAAGAGGCCTCTATACGAGGTGTTCGGACTGCCACGCCAGGATTCATGGCTCGGACATTCCCTCAGGTTCAGGCCGGGGAAGGTTCATACAGTGAGGTGTAAGACGATGCATCGATGTGTACTTGCAGTCCTGGTGCTTTTCCATGTTCTTTGCCCGGCAGTTGCGCCTGCAGGGGCAGAAGAGACCACCACTCTCTCTGCCGCAGAGGATAATGAAAGCCCGAACAAAAGCGACGAGACTGTCCCGCAGTATGAACCGGAAGGTTCGGTGTACCTGGGTTACAGGTGGGTGTTTCAGGAAGACTCTCTTAAGGCGGCTGAATATCAGTACCCGCATCCATCGGCAACTTTCGGCGTTGATGTCCTGGCAGCTACCCTGCCGCACAGGTATCACCTGAACGCCGAGTTTCTGAATAAAAAAGATTATTACAGTGACCTGGGGTATGCGTATAAGGATTTGCTGTTATTCAGGAATATCTCCGTCGGTCTGCGCCATAACCTCGACCATTTCAATTACCAGTTTCCGGGTGACCCGCCGTTTATCATCTATGATGACAGGAACAGCGGAGACAGGTATTTCATTGATTATTTCAATAATCAGTTTTCGCTCAGGTTCAAAGCGCCTGATTTTCCCCTGCACGCTTTTGTCGGGAACAGGTATGTTGCCCGGGACGGCGCAGTTGAAGAACGTTTTGTGCTGGGCAATTTTCGCACCCTGACCAAGACGTCGGAAACCCGTGCAATCGACTGGAGATCAAGTGAGACCACCATCGGCGCGAACAGTCATTTAGGTCCGCTGGAGCTGGAGTACACGTACGATTTTTCTGAATTTAATCCGGGTTCCGATGCTGTTCTCTACGATGCCTATCCGACTTTTTATTATTTTGATCGGCCGGCGGATGTGTATCCCCACAGCGCTGTTCCGGAAACCGAGTACTCATCAAACCATCTGAAGCTGCACACCTCGTACACAGGTCAGATTGTTGCTTCGGCCACGCTGAGTAATCTTGAGCAGAAGAACAATTTCAGCCGAACGGAATCATCCGTCTGGAGAGGTGCCTTTGACTTCAGATGGCTGCCCGACCCGGTCATCGGCCTGTTTTTCAAATACCGTCATAAAAACCGGGATGCTGACAATCCTGCACAGGTGACCCTTGCCGGCCTGACCGCCACCAATACCTATTCCGTGAGAAAGTCTCTTTCCTATGAGAAAGATGTATTCTCCCTGTCGGCGAGATACAAGCCCGTGTCCAGGTTTTCTCTCCTGACATCCTATGAGTTTGAATACCTGCAGCGAAAAGACGTTGAGGAGTGGGAAGTCCTGCCGGACAACTCCGGCATTCACCACCTCAACCTTACCGCCTACGGCAAGCCGGTCAACAGGCTCAAGCTGAAGGCAGTCTATGACTACAGATACTATGACAACCCGTCATATAATACTGATCCCGATTACTCGAACCAGATACGGGTGACGGCAACGTACATGCCTGTTTCCTGGCTCACCGTGTATGGCGACTACAAGGTGGGCCTGACCAGCCGGGAAGATCTGCGCTACCTGGATCCGGTGCCTCCGTATCTCACCGAGGGCGGTGAACGGGACGGCAGAACAGACAGGTTCCTGGCCAGTTTTTCGTTTCTGCTCACTCCCAAATCGACCCTTACCGCAAGCTGGGCATATAACAGGTGGAAGGTGGAACAGGACCTGCTCTACTGGACAAGCCAGGGAACGCCCTATAGAGATATCGGTGTTCCGTATACTGACAAATCCAATACATTCTCCCTGGCATGGCAATACCTCTTCAGCGGCGACCTGACCATGACGGCAGACATAAGCCAAACCATTTCAGAAGGAGAGTGGCTGACGGGTGATGTCACGTCGGAACCCGGTTCTCTGGGCGCGTTTACACCTCTCAAGAACGTTGAGACCCTGTTGACCCTTGAGTTGCGCAAGAGGTTCCTGGACGACTGGGAGGCCGGTGTCAGACTGTATGTCGACCTGTATAATGACCGGGCCGGCGGCAGCAGGGACGGACAGTTTTATGCCGCAACCTTCAGCCTGAGGAGGTATTTTTGAAGGGGTATGCAGACATCCGGTCAGCTTTTCTGCTGCTGGTTTTCCTCATGCTGTTCTCGCCTGCGCCGGCAGCCGGTCAGACCAGGATAGGTGTTATCATGTCCGGCAATATTCCCTACTATGCGGCAATGCACCAGACGTTTGTCGATACTTTGAAGGCCCGGCTTTCCAACGGGAAGGATGTCGAAATAATCCTGCAGAGGCCCTTTCCCGACCCCATTGCCTGGAGCAATGCGGCCCGGAAGCTCATTGCCTTTGATGTTGATCTCATTGTGACGTACGGTTCGCCGGCAACACTTGCTGTTGTGGAGGAAAAGAGTGAGATTCCTGTTGTGTATGCGGGGGTGTATGACCCTGAAAATATCTTGATTTCAGGTAGATATATAACCGGCTGCGGGTACAGGGTTCCCCTTTCGAGCCTTCTCCGGTATATGAAACATCTCAGGAAGATTAAGACCCTGGGCGTTGTCTATGCCGGTATCGAGGAAGATTCTGTGCGCCAGAAGGACGAGCTGGAAAAACTGGCCCGCAAACAGGGAATAACCCTGAAAAAAATTAACATCAGGTCCCGGGACGATATCGGGAAGCTGGCGCGTCTGTCCGAGGAAGATGCTGTTTTTATAACCGGCAGCGCTCTGGCCCACCTCTGGCTCGATGATATCGTGGAAGCCGCAGGGAATGACAAGGATCCTGTGGCGGATATTTTTCCGGACCCCAGGGGGACAGGTGTGCTGATGACCCTGTACCATCCGCCCGCGGAACAGGGGGAAAAGGCGGCGGAAATGGTTTCCCGGATACTTGGCGGCGAGCAGCCGAAAGATATAGCCTCTGACGTGCACCGGGATACCGAGCTGGTCTTCAATCTTGTCGAGGCAGACAGAATGGGGATTACTTTTCCGATCCAGCTGCTGGTTGAGGCGACAAGGGTGGTCAGATGAAGCTGATCTCCGGTCCGGCCCGTTTGATGATCTGCAGGATTGCCCTGACCATTTTTCTGATCTGGTCATCTGCCTGCAGTCAGTCCGTTGCCTCGGAACAGCCGGATGAACTCCTTTTCGGCATTGAACCGGAACATAATATTTTTGACCAGATGGAACGATACCGGGTACTGGCAGGATATCTTTCCGAACACCTCGGCATCCAGGTCAACCTGACTATAATGAGCCGTTACGGTGAAGTCGTCAACCGGTTCAGGGACCGACACCTTGACGGAGCGTTTCTCAGTTCGTATACCGCGGCACTGGGCGTTACGAAGTTGGGGCTTCTTCCTGTTGCGAGCCCTGTGCATCTTGGGGGAGAGTCCCATTCACGCGGGTACATTTTTGTGCGGAGGGACAGCGGCATACGTACACCAGCGGACATGCAGGGCAAGAGCATTGTTTTTGTCGATCCGTCAACAACTGAAGGATATCTTTTTCCGCTGGCCTTTCTGAAGAGGCAGGGCATAGAGGATGAAAAAATATTTTTCCGGCAGCAGTATTTTTCCGGCAGTCATGCTTCGGCAATATTTGCCGTTCTGGATGGCAGGGCTGATATCGGGGCCGCGAAGAACACGATTTATGGCAAACTTGTCGAGGGTGACCCGTCCATTGGCGAAGAACTGGAAGTCATGGCGCAGTCCCGGAATGTTCCCGAGGAAACACTGTGCCTGCGCCAAGACCTTCCGGGAGAAATAAAAGAAAAGATAGAACGGGTCCTGTTGAGCATGGAGACAACGTCCAGAGGCAAGAAAGTTTTGCGGCAGTTCCAGGCGCTTCGTTTCATCA
>JAJRVA010000097.1 GCA_024277485.1 Deltaproteobacteria bacterium
AACTTCAAAATTAAACGTCATATCTTTCAACGCGCCTAAGCGTTTGTCTATCCACTTATACTCCCAACGAAGGCTTGAGCCAGCCGCACCGCCCCTTCTCACGTTTGTCCATGAGTTAGTGCCCTTGCTGAAATCTTCTGGGTAACCGTAAGGGTTTATATGCGATTTTACCAGTACCCAGACAGGCGAAGTAGTACTGTGATCTTCATCTGATTGTGCAGGAGAAATGTTCACATTGGGAACAGTCACCTCATTTTCTTGATCACCTGAAACAGTATCTACTTTTGCAACAGCACTATTAATCTTTTCGCTGCGCTCCTTGCAGGAAAACCTGCTCCGCAGTTTTTTCAAATCTGCAAGGGCCCCTTGCGGATCACCATCTTTGCTCTTTTGCAATGCACTTTCTATGGCACCTGCCAGGTCAAAATCCCGGGCAGCTTCAACATTTTTCCTGGTCTTGGTTATGCGCTGAATATGTTTCTCGCACTTCGCCAGGGACAGGGCTGTATCAAGGTCGTTCAGGGCGCCTTTATAATCACACTGCCTGTATTTCCCCTGGGCGTCGACATTGACCAGCTTCTTGAGTTCCGCCTCAAGATCCTTGCCACTTTCAGCAAGACCGATACTCTTGTTGATCTTGTCCTTATGGGTTTTGCATTTGGCCATCGGCAGGGCACTGCGGAGAATTTCAATGGCACCGTCATAATCGCACTGCTGATATTTTCCCTTGGCTTTTTCATTGACCAGGACCTTGAGTTCAGGTTCAAGCTCCTTGCCTTTCCGGGCAGCTGCAATGCTTTTGTTTATTTTATCTTTGTGAATCTGACACTGCGCCCTGGCAAGGGCTGTATGCAGAGTCTCCAAAGCGCCATCATAATCACACTGACGGTATTTTCCTTTTGCCTCCTGGTTCACCATCACCTTCAATTCAGTTTCAAGATTCCTGGCCGCATTATATGCCGTAACAGCCTCTCTTTTCTTTACGCCGTCTTCCATGGTAGCGATCAGACTTCTGGCGCTTTCAAAATCGCAGGAATTTATGAGTGCAGCAACATCTTTGAAAGGTAAATATACTGTGAGGAAAACTTTTTCATCCGGCTGTAATGTGGTTCCAGCTACCGGCTTCTGTGCTTCCACCGCCCCTGTAAGCCCGGCTGTTGGAGCCATATGACCCTTTTTCAGGCCAATTTCAAAGTCGTTTTTCTTCAGCCATTTTTTTGCATCGGAAACATTTTTTCCCGTAAAATCAGGCAGAATAGTACCGGGACGGACGTAGGGGGAATAAATGTACAGTTTCACAGTGGCGCCTTTTTTCAGATACTGTTCCGGACCCGGCTCCTGCTTTTCAACTGTGCCCTCCTGCTCCGGAGTCTTTGCTGGTGAGCCCGGCGCCAGAACAGGGTTAAAGCCTTTATTGGTCACCTCGTGCCTGGCCTCGACAAGCTTGAGCCCCCTGAGTTTCTTCACCGCGCCGTAGCGACCGGCGCAGTGACTGATCGACTGCCCGCCAAGTTTTGCCACCACGTACTCTTCCAGGGTGCAGTGGTCGATTGAATCAAGCCCTTTCCTTTGTGACCAGGCAGCGGATTCCGGGGTGGCGCCGCCGTAATCAACCGAATCATGGGTGGAGATTGTCCGCAGCACCGGGCCGCTGCCCACCACCCGCCCGAATTTGTCATATCGCCAATTACTCCCCGGCACGGCGTTTTCCGGCGGCCTGGCAATGGATGTCCACTGACCGATGTAGTTGGCAACATCCGGTTTGTCGGGATCAAGACTGTCAGGATCTATGGGGCCGGTCCTGACAGAATCACCAGCACCGGCACCAGTCTGCCCTGTGCCGCTGGTGCCAGTGGAAATTCCACTGTCATCAACAGTTCCATCGCTGTCAACAGGAGTATCCGGTTCACCGTATTTCGGAGTCAGGTCGCCAACGGTAAGGCCTTTGGCTTTCTCCATCTCCGCTATCCATGAGTCAACTGCTGGTTGTTCTTCGGCAAAGGTTTCCGTAAAAATGATCGGGTGTACCGCCATAACGAGCAACATCATTATTGCAAAGGGAGCAATACTTATGTTTTGCAGTTTTGCAGATATCATTTTCATCGACATCCGAGTCTCTTTGACATCTCTTTAGGATGGGGGCCGTCTTTGCCGTTTAATCGCCAGTTATTCTTGAATTCCCCGTATAAGCCCTTCAAATAACAAAATCCTTCATCAAAATACGGTCCGTCAATAATGGTAATTTGTGAGCCACTGGTGAACAGACCGGGGTGCCCAAGTTCTCCCCCTACCTCTCCAGGAAAGACTCTTTCACATGGCACCCCATCTATAAGTTCCTTGAGATTTTTAAGTGCCTCCAGGGCACTCTGCCCTCTCTGCACCACGAGGCACCCTTCCCCGGAACCGCTGATTTTATAGGTTCCTCCACCGTATGTGAATGTGTAACCGGATCCCTGTATCAGAACGACAAAGTATGCAGTATTATGTTTAGACAAATCGACTTCAGGAGAGGAATCATCACTGACAGCATCGGAGGATCCCGCCCTGGTTACCTCAAATGTCACAGGGAACGGCTCGGGTAGATCAGGGCGGGACACCTCAAATGTCACAGGGAACGGCTCGGGTAG
>JAJRVA010000098.1 GCA_024277485.1 Deltaproteobacteria bacterium
CTGCACCGGCATGGGTTTGCCCAAAAAAAGGATTATTTGTTCACGGAAAATTTGGTGAAATTAACTTTAGACAGTACACTGTTTAACAGCAGTCATTTTAAAATAATTAATCATGTGGCGGATTCCGGGCAGGTTCTTGAAATTGTCTCTGCGACCAGAAAAAATCTTTTTCCATTCAGTTATCGATAAAAGATAAAAAAAATTAAATTGCTGACCGTATAGAGAGATAAAGAGAACTAACTGCGGAGGACAAAATGGACCAGGACGATTTTGATTTTGATGATGATTTCATGGAAGATCCCCCGGATGAACCGTGTGAGGATATTTTTGATGAGGACTCTTCCGTTGAAGAATTTCTGGATCCGGAGGACGAAATAGTGCAACCTGATTCGGAAATTTCTGAAACGAAACCAGACGGATTTGACTTTGGTAATGCATTTGTCATTGGCTCAATGATCGGCGGCAATATATATGAAGATGCTCAGGATCGCAGAACAGCAGAAAAACAGCGCAGGAGAAAAAAGAAAAATGGCTGACCTGTTATTGCTCTTTAACCATACCATAACTCCAGTGCAGGAGGAGCAGGCCCGCCTGGAACTCGGGGTGGAACTGATTGTCACGCCGCCTGCCGAAATCAGCTCTATCTGGGCTGCCATCCCGCCAGAAGCTGAAGGGATCCGCGCGACACTGGCACCGGTCATGTCCTGGCTGGACGACCAGGCCGTTCCCGGCGACTTTATTCTCGTCCAGGGCGACTTCGGGGCCTGTTTCCTGCTGGCAGACCATGCTCTGAACAGGGGATATATACCTATCTACTCCACCACCGAGCGCCGGGCTGTGGAAGAACATCTTGATGACGGCGGGGTGAGGCTCACCCATACCTTTCGGCATGTGCGGTACAGAAGATACGGACTCTGAGGAGAAAAAAGATGCGCAAGGTCTATATGAGCTTTCTGGGAACAACAGATTACTTCCCCTGCAACTACACACAGGATGGTTTCCAAAAAGTGGAAAACGTCCGTTTTGTTCAGGAAGCCACTATTGCATGGCATTGTATGGGCTGGAACGAGACAGACGAAATTCTCATTTTCACAACTGACGAATCCCATGCAAAAAACTGGCTTGACAAGGGGCACGGTTCTGCTACCCGGGAAGGTCTACAAAACCGCCTGAAACAACTCAACCTGCAGGCTGACATAAACGAAACACGGATTCCCGTCGGCAAGGACGAACAGGAAATATGGACGATTTTCGCCACTGTTTTCGAACAACTCAAGCAAGAAGATCTTCTGTACCTTGATATCACCCACGCATTCCGCTCCCTGCCCCTGCTGGCCATTATTATTACTAATTACGCGAAAGCGGTTAAAAATGTTCAAGTTCAGTCTATCAGCTACGGCGCCATGGAAGCCATCGGCATGGCGCATGAAGTCAAAAAAATGGACATAACGAAGAGAAATGTCCCTGTCTTTGACCTTCTGGCATTTGACCGGCTTCTGGACTGGTCCGGTGCAATCGACCGCTTTATCGGGACAGGTGACGCGAGCGCACTCAGCAAACTGACCACGAAAGATATCAAGCCCGTTTTGAAAGCCACAAAAGGTCAAGACCCCGATGCCGACGGACTGCGCCGACTTGCCTGCCACCTCGAAACCTTTTCGGAAACAATGTCCACTTGCAGGGGGAAACGTATTGTTCAGGATGCGAAAAGCCTGAAAGAGGCCATAAGGACAATACCTGACCAGTCATTGATCCCCCCTCTGTCCCCCCTCTTTGAACGACTCGAAGATGCCCTTTCCGGATTTCAAGGCCACGAGATCGGGGATGGCATTGCGGCGACCAGGTGGTGTTTGGAGCACAACCTTATCCAGCAGGGCTTCACCATCCTGCAGGAAACTATTTGCTCCTATGTTCTCAACCAAACATTGCCGGACAGAGACACCGCTGACAAGGACCTGCGCAGCCTGGTCAACAAGGCGGTCAAGTTCATCTCAAACAACACAGCGGATGATCAATGGGACGAAACCGCGCAGGAAAAACGGGAAGATATTACAAAAATCAGCAAGTGGATGAAAAAACATGACGCCTTACGTAAATGTATTTACAATCTGGCGGCGAACAGAAATGACCTCAACCACGCGGGCATTAATGAAAATCCCATGACAGCCGGAAAATTTACGAAAAAACTGGCACAATATCTTGAAGAGTTTGAGAATTACGTTTCTGCCGACAGTATCGATAGAATAAAACAAAAATGTTTATGAAGATACTGCAACGCCGCCTTACTCCCCGCATCGAGCACTCCCTGACAACGAACAGGGTGACCGCCGTCATGGGGCCCCGCCAGGCCGGCAAGACAACCCTTGTCCGACATCTTCTGCAAAGCGACAAACCCCTCAGATACTATAACCTGAAGGATCCGGCTGTCCGACTGGCGCTCAAGGAAAACAGCAGGCAGGAGTTCAACCATTTCCGGGATGCAACCATTATCCTGGATGAGATGCAGACCATGCCGGAGCTGCTCGAAATCATCCAGGTGCAGGTCGATGAAACGCCGGAGCAGAAAGGCCGCTTTCTGCTGCTGGGCTCAAACCACCTGCTGCTTGATAAACATATCCGGGAATCCCTTGCAGGTCGTGTGGCTCTGTTCACCCTACTGCCTCTTTCGCTGACGGAATTACTCGAGCAGGACAAGCCTACATTGCTGGAAAATCTTCTTGGCTCGGAAACTATTCGCGACAGCGAAGCAATGCTGACCGACTTGTACCTGACGGTCAGGGAAGCGGTGCGGGCAAAAGAGCTGTTACAAGACTTGAACAGGTTCGGCGTCTATCCTGAATTCATTGAACGAAAAGACCCGCAGGATCGGATGGACCGGCTTGAAGATTTTTAACATCAATTTATCAACAGGTTATGACCATCAAATCGCGGACATACAGCTTTCACTGCCAATTTGAGACCGAGGCCCGGCTGCCGGGTTACCTGGGTTCCACCCTGCGCGGCGCCCTCGGCTGGGCTTTGAAAAAATCAAGCTGCGCCCTCAGGCGGCAGCAGTGCGAGTCCTGCCTGCTGCGGGAGCAATGTGCCTATGCCTGGATCTTTGAAACGGAAAAATACCGGGCCGGAGACGGGCGACCGGTTAATGCCCGTCCCCACCCCTTTATCCTGCAGCCCGGCATAGATAACGCCGAAGAAAAACAGCCTGGTGAGTCGTTTCAGTTCTCTCTGCTGCTGCTTGACCGGGCCAATGATTTTCTGCCCCAGTTGGTCTATGCGATCCGGCACATGGGAGAGTCCGGCATTGGTTCCGGCAGGAGACACGGCCTGGGCAGGTTTTCTCTCAATACAATAACAACTGAAAACCAGTCCATCTATACAAATGATGAGCAGGTCCTGCACACACCGGAGAACACCAAAATAATCCGGCTGGAAAACGGATACGACGATGACACCCAAACCGTGCAGGTAACCCTGCATACCCCTCTCCGGTTGAAAAAAGGCAACAGGCTCAATCGGGATCTGCCGTTCCATGTCCTTGTCCGAGCCGGGCTTCGTCGGATCGCAGCTCTTGAAGAGGCATACGGCGGCGGTGAACCGGATCTGGATTACCGGGGACTTGTGGACAGGGCGCAACAGATAGAAATATAAGAATCACAGATCCGCTGGCAGGAACTGTTCCGCTGGTCCAGCCGGCAGCGGAAAAAAGTTTCATTAAGCGGCCTGGGCGGCTCAATAACATATAAGGGCAGTCTGGCGGAATTTATGCCCGTCCTGCGTTACGGCGAACAGGTCAACCTGGGCAAACAGACCGTATTCGGGCTGGGAAAAATACAAGTGGATAGCCGGCCATGCTGATGTTGCGCGAAAAATATTTTGTTTTTAAAAAAAATATCAATTCTGCCCGTATACTCATGTAAAGAGAAAATTGCCGACATGGGTGGACAAGACCGCACCCCGGAAAAGGAGAAAGGTATGGATGACAACCTGTTTGATGAAGATGATGCCCTGGATTATGTGATGTATGAGGAATGTGAGAAGGACGTACAGCGAGACATGAAAAACGGCGGCGGCAAGGGTGGCTGCCTGGGAATGGTTGCGTTTTTCCTGTTCACCCCCGTTGCAACCGGCCTGATGGTTTGGAGATGGGTGTAAAACGAAAAATTCGTTTGGTGTGAACTACGAAA
>JAJRVA010000099.1 GCA_024277485.1 Deltaproteobacteria bacterium
AAAAACCCAGATATACATCCCGGAGGTGAAAAATAAAAAGGGCTGCAGCACGCTGCAGCCCTTCTGATCAAATGATCACCTTGCGGGAACGCTCTTTAGCCGAGCAGCGCATCCTTGAAAGGGTTTGCGTACAGCAGGATAAAGGCGATAACCAGACCGTAGATCGCGATGGACTCAACCAGAGCCATACCAAGGATCATGGTGGTGGTGATGGCGCCTTTGGCCTCAGGGTTACGGGCAACACCTGAGCAGGCGCCGTTGAGACCGTGTCCCATGCCGATACCGGCGCCCAGTCCGGCAAAACCGATTGCGTGTGCTGCAGCGATGCAGACAAGTGCGAGATGAATCTTATCCATAATGAATTTCCTCCTGATGTTGATTTATACTTGGCCTTCTTCGGTAAAACTTGATTGCAATAATTTGGTGTGAACTCTCAGTGTGCCTCTTCCATGGCCTGCGCACAGTACAGGATAGACAGCAGGGTAAAAACAAGGGCCTGGATCAGGGAAACCAGGACACCAAGGCACAGGATCGGCAGCGGCGCAAAATATGCCCCGGCTAACATGAACAGGACTGACAGCAGGGTCTCCTTGGCCATGATGTTGCCGAAAAGTCGCATGGAGAGCGACAGTAGCCTGGCAAAGTTGGAAATGATCTCAATGATCAGCATAAAGGGGACCAGTACAGGCACCGGACCCATGAAATGCTTGATATAGCCGACGCCATGGTAGCGTATCCCCAAGACATGATGGACCAGCCAGACCATGATCGTCATGCCCAGGGTGATATTCAGGTTGGAGGTGGGCGACATGAAACCGGGTATCAGGCCGATCATGTTGGCAACCACGATATACAGGAAAAAAGTGGCTAAAAATGGAAAGAGCATGCGGGCTCTTTCCCGGCCCATGTTTTCGGCGACAAAGTCTTCAAGGCCGCCGATAAGCACCTCCCAGAAATTCTGTCCCTTGCTTGGGATGATTTCCAGCCTCCCCATGGTCAGCCTGGGAACAATGATCCAGAACGCCATGACCAGCCAGGTATAGGTCATGTACGGCGTGCAGAGTTTTTCCAGCAGGCCCTGGCCGGTAACGGTATGCGGTACCGGCAGGCCCAGCATCTCAAGAATAACATTGATAAACAGAATCGGATGTTCCATAAACTATGCCCCTTTAAAACGTTGTGTAGAGAGAAGCATACTCCCCTTGCTCAAAACGACGATAACAACACTGAGCATGATGCTCGAAATACCGATGACCAGGCCGATGACATCTATGCTCATCCAGGTTATCAGCAGGTATAATACAACAGCCAGCACAGCCAGCCGGCCATAGAATTTCAAAAAAAACTTGACCTTCTCCAGCTTCCTGACCGCCCGCCAGTTCATGCCGGCCTGGCTGAAGTTGGTGATGAACAGGTCAACATCGCGCCGGAGCATGAAAAAACTGACGTTGGCCAGCAGGCCACCGATCAGGACACTCTGCGCTACCGTGCCGGAAAACATATACCATGAACCGGCGGTGAGCACCGCAAGCAGCAACCAGCTGAAACGCTGCACATAGCTGAGCAGCGACGTGCCCGCCTCAGCTCCACGCTGTGCATGGTCAATGGTTGCCTGCCTGTTACTCTTCATCCGATATCTGCCTGGTCAGCTGCCAGAGATTTCTGAATCCGGCAACAATGCCGAATCCCAAAAAAATAAACGTCAAATACGGGGCCGTCCTGCCGTCAAACACCTTGTTGTCAAGATACCAGCCGATTCCCAGCCCGATAAAGATGGAAAAAACAAATGTCATGCCCACATGACTGTAGACACCCAGCTGCCTGAATATCTCTTTCCGTGTTTCAGACATTGTGTTTCTCCCGCCTTTCCCTGAGGACGTATAAGCGATTCACTGGTAGCATGTCACTCCACCAAACGCAATGATTTTTTTACTGATCCGTCAATTTTTTGAATGACGATTCAGTCATATTCAGCGCTTTTTCCAGCTGGGAGCGGTCATGCGCGGCTGAAATAAAAGCTGCTTCAAACTGGGACGGCGCCAGCCAGAATCCGCCCGCAAGCATCTGGCGGTAATGGCGTCCGTACAGATCTGTATCCGACCGCATGGCGGACTCAAAATCAGTTACCGGCGCATCGGTAAAAAAACAGGTCATCATGGAGCCGATCCTGTTCAAAACCGTGGGAACGGCCGCGTTGCCGGCAATCCGGCTGAGTCCGTCGGCAAACCAGCTGCTTTTTTCTTCCAGTTCATCATAAAAACCGGGCCTGCGGAGTTCCTTGACAAGCGCCAGCCCTGCCGCCATGGCCAGGGGATTGCCCGACAGGGTCCCGGCCTGGTACACAGGACCGTCCGGGGCTATATTATTCATTATCTCCGCTTTGCCGCCATACGCGCCCACCGGCAGGCCGCCGCCGATAATCTTGCCCAGGCAGGTCAGGTCCGGCATGATGTTGAACCGCTCCTGGGCCCCGCCCAGCGCGAGGCGGAAACCGGTAATCACCTCATCAAAAATCAGGACTATACCCAGCTCAGCAGTTAACTCCCGCAGTTTCTGCAGAAATGCCTTTTCCGGGACAATCACCCCCATGTTGCCGGCAACCGGCTCAATAATAACACAGGCAATATCGAGGCTCTCGTCCCGCAGTGTCTTTTCCAGGGTCTCGCTGTCATTGTACGGTATGGAGATGGTATTTTTGACTATGTCATCAGGGACACCCGGACTGCCGGGAATCCCAAGTGTTATGACACCCGAACCCGCCTTGACGAGAAACGAATCAGCATGGCCGTGGTAGCACCCGTCAAACTTGACCACCACGTTTTTCCCCGTGTAGCCGCGGGCAAGCCGGATGGCGCTCATGGTGGCCTCGGTGCCGGAATTGACAAAGCGCACCTTCTCAAGCGACGGGACACAGTCGCAGACCAGCTCGGCCAGCTCCACTTCAAGCGGGGTGGGAGCCCCGAAGCTGGTCCCGTCCAGGCTGGTTTCCCTGACCGCCTCCACCAGGGCCGGATGGGCATGGCCGAGAATCATGGGTCCCCAGGAACCGACAAAATCAATAAACTCGTTCCCATCCACATCAATAACTGTTGCACCCTGCGCCTTCCTGACAAACAGCGGATCACAGCCCACTGATTTACAGGCACGAACAGGGCTGTTCACACCACCTGGAATTACCGCCTTTGCCTTGGAAAAAAGTGCGGCGGACAGATCTGTTTTCATGCAATCACCTCATCAGGTTAAACTTATGTTTTTTCAGGATCGGGGAGAATATAGCACGGCCTGTTTTCATCGTCAAAACAAAAGCAGGACGGGAATCATCTGTGGATTTGGGAATTTTTTCTTGTCACCACACGATCGGCAAGGTAGACTGTCTTGCATGTGTACGAGTCGCATCAGCATGACCTGACAGCGCATTTTCCTGAATCCGTAATACCACGTGTATACACAGGTTGGCATGACAAAAGAAGTATTTACTTTTATTCCCCAACTGATTTTTGAAGGAGAAACCATCCATGGCAAGTGAAAAAGTAATGCATATTTCAGACAGTGAATTTGACAGCAAGGTCCTGCAGGGCGACCTGCCCTGCCTGGTCGATTTCTGGGCCCCCTGGTGCGGCCCCTGCAAGGCAATCGGTCCGGTCATTGATGAACTTGCCGATGAGTATGCCGGCAAGGTAAAGATCGCCAAAATGAATGTTGATGACAACCCGGCCACTCCGGGAAAATACGGTATCCGTGCAATCCCCACCTTGATCCTCTTTAAAAACGGCGAGGTGGTGGACCAGATTACCGGCGCTGTCGGCAAGGCTCAACTCTCGGACCTGATCGGCAAGGCAGTCTGAAAGCTGACAGGACATCTTCTTCCACAACCTCTGTCTGAAAAAATTCCGCCCATGCCGCAGTCTGACTACCAGCTCATCATTGTTGGCGGCGGACCGGCAGGGTTGACTGCCGGTCTGTATGCCTCCAGGGCCAGGCTTAACGTGCTGCTTATTGAAAAAGGAGCTGTCGGAGGGCAGGTTCTCGTCACCGACTGGGTTGACAACTATCCCGGCTTTGTTGACGGCTGCACCGGCTTTGAGCTGATGGAAAAAATGTCCGCCCACGCAGCCCGTTTCGGCCTGGAAACAAAATTCGCGGACATCACCTCTCTGGATCTGGAAGGTGATGTAAAAACTGTTTACCTTGACAGCGGCGACCGCCTCACCGCTCAGACCGTCATTATCTGCACGGGAGGGAGCCCCGGAAAATTAGGGGTTAAGGGTGAACAGGAACTGGCAGGCAAGGGAGTTTCCTATTGCGCCACCTGCGACGGCCCCTTTTACAAAGACCAGCACATCGCGGTTGTGGGAGGGGGTAATACGGCCATTCAGGAGGCGGTCCATCTGACAAAATTTGCCCGCAGGGTAACAGTCATACACCGCAGGGACGAGCTGCGGGCCACCAGGATCGTGCAGGAAAACGCCTTTGCAAATGACAGGATTAACTTTATATTCAATGCCCGGGTTGCCGAGATACGTGGCGGAGAAAACGGCGTTGAGCAGGTGTTGCTCATCCATAATGACGGCCCCGACTCCTCTCTTGATGTAACCGGGGTTTTTATTCTCATCGGCGTTGTACCCAACAATACAATGCTCCCGCTTGACCAGCTGGAAACAGACGAGTACGGGTTTATTGTCACGGACACCGAGATGAGAACGGGACTGCCCGGTGTCTTTGCTGCCGGCGATATTCGCAGCAAAAGCTTCAGGCAGATAATAACCGCTGCCGGAGAGGGCGCTACCGCTGAACTTTCAGCTGAACACTACCTGATCAGTCACGACTGATTTCAGTAGTTTTATATAATCACATCACCGTACCCACGATTGCAGGACATTCTATGCTACTGTTTGACCAGCGAAACACCTCACGTAACCGATTTGTCGTTATAGCCACTCTCCTTTTCCTGGCCACAGGGCTTACAGGGTGCGCCACCATGAAAAAATGGTTCGGCTTTGATGACAGCACAACCATTCAGCAGTCCGCTGCAAGCCTTGCGATAGAGGCCATGGATGAATTCAATGTCGGCAACTACTACAAGGCAAGAGAAAAATTTAATGAAATAATGGACCGCTTCCCCTTCAGCCCGGAAGCCATGCTTGCCGAACTCAAGGCAGCTGACTGCCATTATTTCGAGGGAGAATACCTGGAGGCAAAAATTCTCTACCAGGAGTTTGAAGAACGGCACCCGACAAACGAAGCAATCCCCTATGTCATGTTCCAGATCGGCATGTGCGACTTTTCCCGTACCGACCGTATTGACAGGGACACCAGCGGGGCCAGGGATGCTATCCAGTCCTTTGGCCGGCTTTTACGGGCCTTCCCTGACTCACCGTATACCAATGAGGCAAAGGCACGCATCAAGGCTGCCCGGGAATTTCTTGTCAACCATGAATACTATGTCGCGGTTTTCTATGTCAGGACGGACCGGTATGATGAAGCGGCACACCGCCTCAAGTATCTGCTGGCAATGTACCCCGACTCCACTGTCAGCCCGCTGGCCCGCAAGATGCTTGAACGCATAGAAGCGGGCAACCCTCCGAAGATGGGACTTTCAAGGTGGCTGCCCGACCTTTCCATGCCGGACTGGACCCTGTTTGGTTCAGACACGGATGGAGACGAAGAAAAAGGGAGGAGCGGAAAATAAACGGCCGTCAACCGGCGACTTCTTCCGCGACCTCGTCAAAGGAAACCGTCATGGCCCTGACCGGGCAGCCGGTGACACAGAGGCCGCAACCCGTACACTTCTCCGGATCAAACAGGACCGCCATCTCCGGTCTCCGGATGAAGAGTGCGCCCACCGGGCAGATACCTGTGCAGGAACCGCACTGGAAGCATTTTTCATCATCGCGGGTGACCTTGCCGGCCAGCAGTTCCACCCTGACTCCCATGCCCTTCAGATATGCCTGGGCCTCCCTGACATTCTCCCGCAGTCCCTTGAGCTCAATGATCATGATGCCGTCCCGCAAAGGCAGGATATCCGCCTTGAGGATATTGAATTCAATATCGTAGCGTCGTGCCAGCTGTGATATGATCGGCTGATCGCATGTTTCCTTGGGGAACCGCAAAAAACAGATTCGTGTATACATGATATCTTCCTGAAGTTAAGAGCCCGCCGGTCGCGGCCGGCTTTTTTTCATTCTGTCGTTGAAACCTGGCTTATTGCTTAACCACTGTCGAGGATATCTTCCAGGTCCTGCAGCAGCCCGGCCACCTCCTT
>JAJRVA010000100.1 GCA_024277485.1 Deltaproteobacteria bacterium
CTTGAGTCGGCGGCCGGTGGCACCGTACTGCTGGACGAGATCGGCGAAATGCCGCTGTCCATGCAGGTCAAGCTGCTTCACGTCCTGCAGGAGCGCCAGGTCCTCAGGGTCGGCGGTACCACGCCCATTGATTTGAATATCAGAATTATTGCCGCCACCAATCGTGATCTCAAGCAGATGATAGAGCAGGGAACATTCAGGGAGGATCTCTATTACCGGCTGAACGTGGTGACCATCCGTCTGCCCGGGCTGCCTGAACGACGAGAAGACATTCCCCTGCTGGTGCATTACTTTATCGCCAAGGCAAACCGGGCCTTCGGCAAGGAGATCACCGGCATCACCTCCCAGGCACTTGAGCTGCTCATGCACTATAACTTTCCCGGCAACGTGCGTGAACTGGAAAACATCATCCAGCATGCCGTGGCCCTGACTGAAGCCAACAGGCTGACCATCGAGGATTTTCCCGCCCGGCTGCGCAAATTGCAGCTGCAGGATATATTTGATGAGGAACTGCTACCCTTTGACGAGGTGGAAAAACAATACATTGCCCGGGTCCTGACCAGAACAGGCTACAATATCAAGGATGCCTGCTCTATCCTGAAGATGTCCCGCACAACCCTGTGGCGGCGCATCAGGAAATACGGCCTGACCGATTCAAAAGGCTCCCGCCTCCATTCATCCGAATAGTTCCTGTTGTAAATCTGGAGCAATCCCGTTTTTCTGCATCCCCCTTGCGGACAAAACACCAGGACGCCTGAAAAGTATACCTTTCCCGCTGGGTTCTGTTTTCGGCATGATGTTTCATTATGAACCGCTTGCAGGTCGGTACAGGCACATTATTTCTTGAAATCCCGTTATTTTTCTCACCGCTCTCCCGCTTGTTTCAAAATGAAACGTGAACAGAATTGAACCCTTATTTTTTCCTTTCCTTCACGTACGGATTGGTAAATTCCTTGACCCTGCAAATTGCAACACCTTGTAATTCCGTTGCTCCTTTAGATCTCCTCTCTTTTTCTTCCGCCTGCAGGCAAACTGGCACCCTGGTTGCTCTATGGGCTTGCGGAATGCGGGAGATGCAGCCAGGCAGCATCATCCGCAACCGTTGGACGAACAGGACCGGCACAGCCGGTAGTCCCTGAGAGGTATACCAAGCCGGTACAGGAAAATAAGGAGAAACAGTTATGATGCACATGTACCTACCCATTGCAGGAAACAGTGTGAATATCCTGCTCATTTTCGGGCTGGGAGGCTTTGTCGGCCTCCTGTCCGGAATCTTCGGCGTGGGCGGCGGTTTTCTGATGACGCCGCTGTTGATGATGTTCGGCATCCCGCCGACCGTGGCCGCTGCCTCGGACTCCAACCAGATAGTCGGCGCGTCCACCTCCGGCACGCTGGCCCACATGCGGCTGGGTAACGTGGACATCCCCATGGGACTCATGCTGCTCATCGGCGGTATCGGTGGTGGCACCCTGGGTGTCCAGGTCATCAAGCTGCTGCGGGCCATGGGCAATGCTGATTTTTTGATTGCCATCACCTATGTCATCATGCTCGGCGGCGTAGGGGGCTACATGTTCTGGGAGAGCCTGCAGGGACTGAAGAAATCAGGCAGGCAGGAGGACGGTGCACAGTCGTCCGCCGTCCCGAAAAACGACAAAAAATCATTCCTGCAGAAACTGCCTTTTCAGTACAAGTTTGTCAAGTCGGGCTGTGAGGTTTCCGTTCTCCTTCCCCTGGGATTCGGGGTTCTTGTCGGCGTGCTGGCGGCCATCATGGGCGTAGGCGGCGGTTTCATCATGGTTCCGGTTATGGTGTATCTGCTGCGGATGCCCATGCACGTCGTCGTGGGTACCAGTCTTTTCCAGATCCTTTTTACCTGCGTCAACGTCACCATCATGCAGTCCTACAGCAACCACACGGTGGACTTTGTCCTGGCCGTTCTGCTGCTGCTCGGTTCGACCATCGGTGCCCAGGTGGGTACCGCCGTCAGCAAGCGCCTCAAGGCCGACCAACTCAAGATCATGCTGGCCAGCCTGGTACTCCTGGTCTGCGTCAAGATGATGGCCGGGCTCCTGCTGACTCCATCCATCATGGTGGCCCTGAAGGGAGGGCATTAAGATGAAAACAGGAGAAGGAAATACACCCATGCTGCTAAAACATTTTCTCTTTTTTCTTGTTGCGGCGGCCGGACTGCTCATAGTCTCTCCCGGCTGTTTCGCCGCCGGATCGCTTGAGCTGAAACTTGCGACCGACACCATCAATATCACGACGTTCTATAATGGTACGACACTGGAAGTCTCCGGTTCCGCTCCGGCCGACACCGAGGTGGTCCTTGAGGTCAGCGGTGCCAAAAAGGATGTGCATTTAAAGGAAAAGGGCAAAGTCCTGGGAGTCCTGTGGATGAACAAGACCGATGTATCTCTGGAAAATGCCCCGGCAAACTATATGATCTACACCCCGGACACGCCGGTCGACAAACTCCTTAACACGGAAACCGGCATCGGCTACCAGGCCCTGGTCAAAGACATTGTCATCAACCCGGCCACTGAGGATAAAGCATTTATTTTCGGGGAATATGTTAAACTGATGGAAAAATCAGGGGTGTATGGGATCTACCCGGGTGCGGTCAAGTATGGCCCGACCAAAGGTGGAACCAGGACCTTTTCCGCGACCCTGGTCATTGCGCCCAAGATGAGCGCCGGCACCTACCTGGTCAGGGGCTTTGCCTTACGAAACGGAACCGTGGCAGACCGGACCGACAAGGAGCTGACCGTCCGGTTGCAGGGCTTTCCGGCCATGATCTATTCCCTGGCCTATGACCACTCCCTGCTGTTCGGTATCATGGCGGTAGTGATCGCCATTGGTGCCGGGCTGGGAATCGGCGCCCTGTTTAAAGGCGGGGGAGGAGCCCACTGAACCTCGGGCTGAGCAGGAGATTGAGTGAGACGGCTATGAAAGGCGTTCTGGGTCAGATAGGGCGTATTTTCCGGAGACGGAAGGATACAGTGCCCTTCAAGGTGCTCTATGGTGAGTTCAAGCGTTGCCTTGTCCTGAACAACCAGATCCTTGACCTGATAGGTGAGACCAATGACAAGCTGAGCGGAGACTACGTCTTTGATGAGCAGTACATCCAGTCCACCTGTCACCGGTTGACCGACCTGGTGCGGGAACTCATTGTCAGCATCAACCACCTGACCGGCCAGAAGTATCCGGAACTGTTCACAAGCTTTCACCGGATCGAGGACGATCTCGACGCCATTTTACGGGGCAAGGTCATCCTGCCGGTTGCGGACTTCATCCTGCCCTACGATGCAGTCAATCGTAATCTGGCCGACGCGGTCGGCGGCAAAAACGCCCATATCGGCGAGATCGGCTCCGTCCTGAGACTGCGAATTCCGGAAGGCTTCGCCGTTACTACGGCGGCCTTTGCCGCCTTTTGTGAGCGGAACAAACTGGGTGAACACATAGCCGCACACCGCGATGCCTGGCAGCGGGGCGAGCTTTCCCTAACAGCAGCCTCAAAGCAGATCCGCCGGGACATCCTGGCGGCATCTCTGCCACTGAATCTGGAGGAGGCGATCCTGACCGCGGCTCGTGAGGCTGCTGCCCGCGCCGGGGAAGAACACCCCTGTTTCGCCGTCCGCTCAAGCGCCCTGGGCGAGGATGAGGGCTCCTCCTTTGCCGGTCAGTTCCGCAGCCTGCTTAACGTCTCCCTC
>JAJRVA010000101.1 GCA_024277485.1 Deltaproteobacteria bacterium
TATAAATCCCTGCATACCGCCAATGGTAACGATGGCCGGAGCGGTAAGCGCCGCCATGACGATATAGGTGGCGGTTGTGGGCAGGCCCATGCCGATAATGAGACTTGCGATCGCGGTAATGACCAGCATGAGAAAGACATTGCCCATGGACAGGACATCGATGATTTCCGAAATAAGATTGCCCAGGCCCAGGGCGACGACACCGACGATAATACCTGCTGCGGCAGTCGCAAGGGCCACGGAGATCATGTTCCTGGCGCCGGCTGCCAGGGCGGTAAAAATATTGACAATGGATTTTTTGAAGGCATCAGGCAGGGATTCTTTCCGGTGATAGGCCCGGATGGGTTCCTGGAACAGCATGATGACCCCCAGGACCATGATGGCATTGAATGCAGCCAGTTCAGGGGAGTGGCGGACCACGATCAGCTCGTAGAGCAGCATGAAAAGCGGTACCAGGAAATGAAGCCCGCCCAGAAGCGTCCTGAAAAAAAGCGGCAGTTCTTTCCGCGGCAGTCCCTTGATTCCAAGTTTAGAGGCCTCTATGTGTGAGATGTAAAAAAGGGCGGCATAGGAGGCAAACGCGGGGACAGCGGCCGCCTTGATGACTTCAATGTAAGGCACATTCACATACTCGGCTATGATGAAGGCGGCCGCTCCCATGATCGGCGGCGCCAACTGGCCGTCGGTCGAAGCGGCCACCTCAACAGCAGCCGCCTTGGTGGGTGGATAACCCACCTTTTTCATCATGGGAATGGTAAAAGTGCCGGTGGTGACGATATTGGCGATACTGGAACCGGAAATCATGCCGGTCAGGCCGCTGCCCATGATGGCGGCCTTGGCCGGGCCCCCCTTGAAACCGCCGAGCAGGCTTAAGGCGAGCTGGATGAAATAATGCCCTGCGCCTGCCTTGTCCAGCATGGCCCCGAAGAGGACAAAGAGAAAAACTATGGTTGCTGAGACATCAAGTGGAATACCGTAAATACCCTCCGTGGACATGGTCATCTGGCCGACAAAACGGTTCAGGGACGTGCCTTTGAAGGCTATCAGGTCAGGCATGTAGGGCCCTAAAAAACAGTAGGCAATGAAAAAAGAGCCGATGATGGGCAGGGCAGGGCCGATTGTCCGGCGGGCAGCTTCAAGGAGCAGAACCGTCAGCATGATCCCGAAAATAATATCCCATAGTACCGGCGAGCCCTGCCGGTTGTTGATGTCATCCAGGAAAATAACCAGGTACAGGGCGCAAAAACAGGCAAGGGCGGCTAACAGCATGTCAAAAACCGGTATTCGGGAGTGCTGGGAAAAGTATTTAATGCCGAAAACCGGTTTCTTGAAGAGCGGGTAGTTCAGGTAGACAAGGGTAAGGGCAAAGGCGAGATGAATGGCGCGGATGTACGTAGTATCAAGAACAATGAACTTGGGCAGGGCAAGCTGATACAGGCTCCAGCAGACAGCTATGGTCGGTATTATATATTTCTGCCAGCCCGTGGGCTTGCGGCCGATACCTTCTTCCTCTTCGGCCATCTTCCTGGCCAGATCCATACCGTCATCTTCCATCTGTACGTCAATCCTGCTCATACACTCCTCTCTGGGTTATACGAATACAGCGTTGAAAAATCCCTCCTGAAGATACCATGACCAGGAATCACTGAATATTTCGGACAGCCAGGGCCCGGTAGCCACGTTTATGTACCTTCCGGTCGCTGTAAAATGTTCCTCGCTGAAAGTTGAAGACACGGGCAGTGATGGACTGCTGGTCGGAACTCCACACGAAACCGCATGTAAGATGAATTTCAGGGATTATTTTCAACCGCTGACCACACTCGGCCTCGTAACCGGAATAGCCCTTGTTACGGATGTAAAGGCTTTTGAGTTCATCAAGGGTGGAGAGACGCCAGTCGTTGTACACAGTCGACAGGGTGAAGGGAAAGGTAAAGCGCACCCACTTGTCAGCCTGGCGCCAGTCAATATCCCCGAAATTGTCAGTTGCCGCCCACATCAGGCCAAGTTGATAGTCGGTAACAGTGCCGTCATTGTTTTTGACGAACCGTGCCGCCGGGAAAACCGTGAGGCAAAAAGGCATAGCCAGGAAGAACAGTGCCATGGCCATGATTGATGCAAATCGTCTCATGAAGCAATCCGCCCTCACCCGGACAGGCCGGGTCAGTTACGCCCTCAACACCTGGTTTCACTGGTGAATACATATGACCGTGTAACCGGTTGACTGCATTTCCTTTGGTTTGAGCCTGTTTCCAGCTTCTCATCAGGCCCAAGCGAAAAGAATCCGGCGGTGGACACAGCCACCGCCGGAGAAAAAATTATTTCATCAGACCTGCTTCCTTGTAGTACTTCATTGCACCGGGATGAATCGGTGCTGAGAGGCCCTGGAGCATTTTCTCCTTGGTCAGGCCGGCGTAGGCTGGATGCAGTTTCTTGAAATCCTCAAAGTTGTCAAAGACCTCCTTGGTGATGGCATAGACGACATTATCCGGCACCTTGGCAGAGGTAACAAATGTTGCCTTTACACCGAACGTCTCCACATCCTTGTCATTCTGGGCGCCGGGATAATTTGAGATGGCAATGGTCGCCTTGGCATAATAGGGGAATTTTTCCAGCAGCTTATCCACCCCGGTGATATCGGCAATCCGCACCTTGCGGGCACCTGAAGTCGCCTCCTTGATGGATCCGTTTGGATGGCCGACAGTGTAAAAGAAGGCATCTATGCGCCCGTCCTGGAGCAGGCTGGCTGCCTCGGAAGCCTTGATGCTCTCGGCCTGGATGTCTTTTTCATAGTTGATGCCCACGGCTTCAAGGGCATCAATGGCATTCTGGCGCTGCCCGGAACCGGGGTTGCCGATGTTGACCTTTTTGCCCCTTACATCCTGAATGGTTTTGATTCCGGAGTCAACAGCGGCTATAAGGGTAACCGACTCGGGGTGAATGGAGAAAACAGCCCGAAGGTCTTTCTGGGGCCCCTTGTCCTTCCATTCTGCCAGGCCGTTTATAGCCTGGTACTGGCGGTCGGACTGGACCACGCCGAACTCAAGGTCTCCGTTCATGACGGCGTTGACGTTAAAGACCGATCCACCGGTGGACTCAACCGTGGCCCGAATACCGTATTCCTTTTTCTTCTTGTTCACCATCTTGGCAATAGCCCCGCCGGTCGGATAATAGACACCCGTGATCCCACCGGTGCCAATGGTAACAAAGGTTGTCTTCGCGTGCGCAGTGGAAAGAACCATCATCAGCGTTGCAATCAGACCAATTGCGGTTAAAACTCTCTTGTTCATCTTTTCCTCCATCAGGGTTGGGTGTAACAGAAAGTAAGGACTGCTTCCAGCCAGGCATAATTACCTGGCCGGTATAATAATATAATATATCATCTGCAAATTGTTTGAGCAAGAGAAGTGTAGAAGTTGACAGCGTTATCCTGTTGGAGCAAGAGAATTACTTGATTTTTATCCGCGAAACCTGTATCTCGGAAGAAGGTAAAAAGAGAAAGTTTTTCCACACCTTGAGCCAGCAATACCTTCATCATGCCTGATCAGAAAGAAGACACGCCCCGGTCCGCCGAAACAGGAAAAGGGAATTCGAAGACCTCCGGCAAAGCGAAAAAATTCTACGATGTTTCCTTTTTTCATGCCTGGTGCAAGACCTGCGGTCTCTGTGTTGCATTCTGCCCGAAAAAAATCATCACGGCTGACAAGACCGGCAAGCCTGAAATACGTGATGTTGACAGGTGTAACGGCTGTCGTTTCTGCGAGATTCACTGCCCTGATTTCGCCATAACGGTTGAAGAGCGCATGCCCAAAAGGAGAAAAACCGATGAGTGACGGGCCCAAGGAACGTCTTCTTCTCCAGGGCAATGAAGCGGTTGTGCACGGGGCCATTGCCGCCGGCTGCCGTTTTTTTGCCGGTTACCCGATAACACCTGCATCGGAAATCGCCGAACTTCTGTCATGCCGACTGCCCGCGGCAGGTGGAACCTTTATCCAGATGGAGGACGAGATTGCCAGTATCGGGGCGGTGATAGGCGCTTCGCTTGCCGGCACAAAATCAATGACAGCAACCAGCGGCCCGGGGTTCTCGCTCATGCAGGAAAACCTTGGCTTTGCCTGCTGTGCCGAGGTCCCCTGTGTCATCGTCAATGTCATGCGGGGCGGCCCTTCAACCGGCCTGCCCACCAGTCCGGCCCAGGGCGATGTGCAGATGGCCAGGTGGGGCACCCATGGCGACCACCCGATTATTGTCCTTGCGGTCTCGACCGTGTCCGACAGCTTTACCCTCACCGTCAAGGCATTCAACCTCTCTGAAAAGTACCGGGTGCCCGTGATACTGCTTTCTGATGAGGTGGTGGCGCACACGCGGGAGTGCATCACCCTGCCGGCAAGTGATGAAATCAGGGTCATGGACAGGATAAAACCGAGCGTTCCGCCTGACTGGTACGTGCCGTACGAGGGTGATTTCCGCGGTGTTCCTCCCATGACATCCTTTGGGGACGGCTACCGACATCATGTAACCGGGCTGATACATGACAAACATGGCTATCCGACCCAGAACGGCCAGGAAATCGAGGCGTTTCATCTCCGTCTGACCCAGAAGATCACCCGAGGATTCCCTGAAATTCAGATGTCCAGGGAGTTCATGCTGGATGATGCCGAGGTGGCTGTTATTGCATACGGTTCTGTTGCGCGTTCGGCGCTGCGGGCCGTCCATGATGCCAGGAAGCATGGTGTCAGGGCCGGGCTTCTGCACCTGATTACCCTTTTTCCGTTCCCGCGCGGCAATGTCTCACCGGTCCTGAGCGCATGCCGGGCAGTGCTGGTGCCGGAGATGAACATGGGCCAGATCAGCAGGGAGGTGCACAGGGTGAACCGGTATGACTGCCGAATTGTCAAGTATAACAGGGTCGACGGCCAGATCATAACACCGACTGAAATATTCAAAAGCCTCATCAAACTGTAAAGGAAAGATCCCATGCCCATTCCGGCTAAAGCGCTGCGCCAGGATTATCTCAGGCACGATAAAAAATTTCCGCATGTATGGTGCCCCGGCTGCGGAATCGGTATCGTCATGGGGGCGCTCCTGCGGGCCATAATCCGACTTGAACTTTCAAAAGACGAGGTTGTTCTTGCCTCTGGAATCGGCTGTACCGGGAGAATGCCCACCTATCTTGCTTTCAATACCCTGCACACGACCCACGGCAGGGCCCTGACCTTTGCAACCGGTGTCAAACTGGCCAA
>JAJRVA010000102.1 GCA_024277485.1 Deltaproteobacteria bacterium
CCAGTGCCGGCGGATGTCGCCGGTGGTCGCCAGGGTGAAACCGGGCAGGGCGGCCAGGCAGCTGACTTCTCCGCCGAGAGCGGGCCTGTCCGGCAGCAGATCCTCCCAGGGACGCAGCCGGTTCGGCCGCAGGGTCGATACAAACGTCGGGCTGGTAACCGGCAGCGTGGCTGCGGCATCCTGGAGGGCCTTTTCTATATCCCTGAATGCTGCAGTCCGGTTGATTCTCTGGCGCAGGGGATAATAGAGAAATCCCTGGTGAAACGCGCCCAGGCCGTTACCGTGGCTGGACAGGTGGAGGGAGATGATCGCCCTGGTTTCGTATTCGGTTATCAGTGTCCGGAGCCGCTTGACGCTTTTCAGCCTTTTGCGCTGTGCCTTGACCTCCTTCAGTACCTTTTCGTGTTCAAGGATGGATTCCTCCACAAGCGGCTTCATGAGTCGCCGCTGTTCCGGATCGATCCCGCTGAAATCGGCCAGCCAGCCCAGCCGGCGAAGGAGAAATCGCTGTCGGGCCAGGGTTGTGATCTGGTCAGACAGCTGGTCTTTGTCCTCGCGCATGCGAAGGTGCATCAACTCCGTGGACAGGGAATCGACCCGGAGCTTGAGGGCGTGACCGATGGCCTCGTGCAGGAGCTGGGATTCGTCTGGACCGACTTCTCCCCGGGTGTATTGTGCCAGGATTTCGAGGTAACTCTCCCTCTCTTTTCTGTCCCGCTTCAGCTGTTTGTCCATGGCCCGCAGGTCTTTGGACCGCGCATTGATGGTCCATATGGTTTCCCGCATGCCGGCCAGTCCCTGGGCATGTCCGCTGGTGGCAATGAGAAGAAAAGAGCGGCGCGGTGGGTTGCGGGACAGGTGCTGCGCCAACTGCAACAGGCCGGCTATGGACAGGGCCTCTTCAGCCCCTGGAGAGCGTCCGGGAATATAAAAACTGGAATCATAGAATGCCTCGACGATAACCAGCTGGCTTTGCAGTTCAGGATCGCTGCCGGGGTACAGGGCGTAGAAGTTCTGCGCCGTGGTTTCGGTCCACCTGGATGATGTTGTGAGACGGACCTGCACGCCGGTGAGGGCGTCCGGCCCTGAAGCGGAGCTGCCGATGAGCTGCTCAAGCGTCTGTTCTTCCATCCAGAAGCATGGAAACTGCAGGGGGGAGAGTTCTTCCTTGTCGCGAAACCTGCTTTTTGAGGGGATACCGCGGTTAATGTATATGAGGGCTGCCGCGCCGAGCGATGCGCCATTCATCCAGTTGCGACCGGAATCAAATTCCATGAGAATGATGGAACCCTCTATTTTTTTCCCGTTGAAATCAGCGAGTTCCCCCTTGCCGACATAGACCAGACTGCCCTGCAGTCCTTCCGGGGGAAGCCCCTGGGGGGTGATCGCATTATAATTGAACGGCTCAAGAGAAATTGCGGTGTCGTCAATAATCAGTCTGCTGTCCCGGTGTGCCAGGATCGGCAGGGTAAAATCAACCGTGCCAAGCAGGTCCGGTCCGGTTGCGGCAAGCTGGTCGCGAACGTATGCCGCCGCCTCTCTGTTTCCCTCTGTGCCGGTACTCCGGTCCCCGTTTTTCGACAGGACGGCAACCGTCTTCCGCATCGATGCAAGGGTGTCGTCCAGGTTTTGCTGGCCCGGAACAGTATCGGCCCGGGCTCCAGGGACGCAGAGAACGGCGCAGAGTTGGAGGATGAAAAGGAAAATAATCAGGATCGGTTTCGGCGTAAGCAGCCCTGTTGCGGATGGCCTGGGCAGAGAACTCATTTGATGGTGCCGACCGAGATATTCAGCTCGTCGCGCTGTTCAATCTTGTCTATTGCCCCGTCCCGGATCCAGATGACCTCGTCAGAGACATTCAGCATTTTAATGTCATGGGTGGCGGAGATAATGGTGACATTTCGCTCATCACTCATCTGCTTGAGCAGGTTGATGATCTCTTCGCCGGTATTCAGGTCAAGGTTGCCGGTGGGTTCGTCAGCCAGGATAATCGACGGACTGTTTGCCAGGGCCCTGGCCACCGCAACCCGCTGCTGCTGGCCGCCTGAAAGTTCCGAGGGCCTGTGGTTGTATCGTTCCGCCAGGCCGACGGTTTTGAGCAGTTCCATACCTTTTTCCACTGCCTCGTCATTCCCTGTGCCGGCAAAGGTCATGGGCAGGGTTACATTTTCCAGGGCGGTCATGACCGGGATCAGGTTGAATGTCTGAAAGATATAGCCGATTTTTCTGCAGCGAAGCCAGGCAAGCTCGTAGGCGTCAAGCTGGGCGATATCAACCTCGTCGATAAAGACCTTGCCGGATGTGGGCTTGTCCAGGCCGCCGATCATGTTGAACAGGGTGCTTTTGCCGGATCCGGACGGTCCCATGATGGAGATGTAGCGGCCGGGATAGATGGTCAGGCTGATTCCCTTGAGGACCTCCAGTTCATGACTGCCAAGCTGGAATGTTTTGACCACGTCGGTGGTCCGGATTATGGCGTGTTGTTCCGGCATATGTTCTCCGTCAGTTGTTACCGGGTCATTCCTCGACCCGCATTGCCTCCACCGGTTCCATCCGGGCTGCCTTGAAGGCGGGATACACAACGCCGGCAAGGCTGAGAAAACAGCCTATGGCGACGGCTGTCAGCATGGCCAGGCATATCTGCAGAAAGGGAAAGTTGGCAAATGCCAGGCTGCCGAAGAGGAAAAAAGATGAAACAACCGCAAAAAGCAGTCCGGCCACGGCGCCGGAGCAGGAACCGGCCAGGCCCTGCATCAGGGCTTCCAGCAGAAAAAGCCGCATGATGAAACGATCCAGGGCGCCAAGGCATTTCATGGTGCCGATTTCCCGGAAACGTTCTGTAACCGCCATGAGCTGCGCGTTGACAATGCCGACCACGCAGACCAGCAGGGACAGGATGACCAGCCATCGCTGTTTGGCGCTGCCGCCGATGGACATGTCCCCCGGCTGGACATCATAGCCCGCCCTGGTCAGGACCCTGATGGCGGCCTCGTCATCCACATGGAGGATACCCTCGGCAATAATGTTGCCGGTCTGGACATAACAGAGAAAGGCAACGGCAAGCACCAGGCTTAAGGTGGTGATCAGGGAGCGGAAAAACCTGACCCGGATGGATGAAAAGGCAATTTCAACGGATTTGACAAAAGGGAGCGCGACAAGTCTTTCCATGGAGTATTTCTGTCAGCCTGAAAAAATGAATGATTATTATTTTTTATTATATCAGAAAGTGGCCCGGCGCAAAAGAATAAAGGCACCCTTATGTTTGTCCGTGGCCTCCCCCGGCGCCATGGGGTGTGAGGTATACCTGTCATTGTACAGCCCGGCAAACGCCATTGTCAACACATTGGACAGGAGATGCGATTATCCGTTCAACGCACGTCATGACCGCGGGAAATCGAACCTGATACAAAGTTTTACCTGTGACGTCATGGCGCCGGGATACAGTTCTGCATTGCATAATCAGTTGAAAAATGGAACATTGGGTGCTGGGCGGCATGGTGAACTCTCCCCGCATCATATACTGGTGGAATGGACCCGTCCTGTATTGACGATGTGAGGTGTATTCAGCGTAAAAGAAAAGTATGGAAGTTATTCTCGCCAAACCGCGTGGCTTCTGCGCCGGAGTAAAGCGGGCAATCACTATTGTCCGGGAGGCCCTGGAGCAGTACGGCCCGCCTGTCTACGTGCTGCATGAAATCGTGCACAACTCCCATGTGATCAGGGAACTGACCGCCAGGGGGGCGGTGTTTGTTGAGCACCTTGGGGAAATACCCACCGGGTCGGTAACCATTTTCAGCGCCCACGGGGTTTCCAGGGCAGTTGTTCTGCAGGCGCAGGAACTGGGGCTCAGCACCATTGATGCCACCTGCCCGCTTGTTTCCAGGGTGCACCGGAGAGTAACCCGGCTCAACAGGATAGGCTATGATGTCCTGGTTCTTGGCCACAAGGGGCATCCCGAAGTTGAGGGTACCTGCGGTCATGCCACCGGCTCGGTGCAGGTGGTCTCGACCCCGGGAGAAGTTGCGGAACTCCAGGTTGCCGATTCCCGGCGGGTGGGGTATGTGACCCAGACCACCTTAAGTCTTGACGATACCAGGGACCTGCTGGGTGCCCTTCGTGCAAGGTTCCCGAACCTGAATGAACCGGAGCGGACCGATATCTGCTATGCCACCACCAATCGCCAGAACGCGGTCCGGGATCTGTCGGCCAGGGTGGACATTCTCCTGGTTGTCGGTTCCAGGAACAGTTCCAATTCCAACCGGTTGCGGGAGGCAGCCGAATACAGGGGCGTGAGGGCATACCTGATCGACCATGCTGGGGAAATCGATCCTGCCTGGCTGGATGATGTGCAGTGTGTCGGTGTTACAGCCGGTGCTTCGGCTCCTGAAGTTCTTGTCGAACAGGTGATACTGTGGTTGAAGAATCATGGCGCCACTGCGGTCAGGGAAATGGAAGGTGAAGATGAAAATGTGGTCTTTGCCCCTCCTGCACCCAAAGAATAAATTTTTCGGGAAAATATTGCCGTGGAATTCAGGCCCACAACACTGACAAAAGACGAGCTTCATGCCTCGCTGGACAAGGCCGTGCGGCGGCCGCACAAACATGTGCATGCCGGCAGGCTGATCCTGTCGCCGGAGATCTATACCACGCCCGGCCGCGAGACCAATATCCTGATCAGCCGCTTTTCCCTTATCGACTGCACCGGGTCGATACGCATCGGTCCCTGGTGCAACATTGCCGCCCGGTCCCGCATTTATACCCATGATCACATTCGCTTTGGGAAGAAACCTCTGCTGGCCATGGAACAGGAGCATGGCGTACTCTGGCAGGACAAATACATAGGTGCCGATGTATGGATAGCTGACGGCGCCCTGGTTCTTTATCAGGTGACCCATATCCCTGACGGGGTGATTGTCGGGGCAGGAGCGGTGCTGACCAAGAATCCCGGCCCGTACGAGATCTGGGCAGGCAACCCGGCGAAAAAAATAGGTGAACGGACAGAGGTCGAGGGCGAGTCC
>JAJRVA010000103.1 GCA_024277485.1 Deltaproteobacteria bacterium
AGCAAAGCGTCAGCAACAAGGGCCGGGAGCGCCGGGCAAGGTGTGGATCCCGGATCAACCAGTCGTACCGCGATAGAGAAAAGGAGGGCACGGATGGGAGGCAGAAAACAGGCCGGCGGGATATCAGGAATGGTGATGAGGGCAACTGTTGTCCTGGGTATCCTCCTGCTGCATACGGCTGCCCTGGCTGATCAGCCAGTGTCGCCGTACCCCAGGGTGACCGCTTCGCAGTGGGGTTCAACCTATTTTGTCATGGTGCCGGAACGGTATCATTTCGGCGGGAAAGATTATAATACAAAAATCACACAGCCGGCTTTCGGCAGGGCGTTTAAATTGCAGGAGGACGGGAGTTCGAAGTTGCTGTGGGAGGTCAAGGGGTGGTACGCAATGCAGGTTTTCCTGTCTGACAGCGGTAAATATCTCGTCCGGATGGGCAACTGGGCTTCCGGTTCTGAACCGTCGGAAAGAAATCTGGCCGTGGCATTTTATGAAAACGGACATGAGCTTGCAAGCTATTCAACGCTCCAGCTCATCAGGGATAAAAAAAGTGTGGAACGGACAGCAAGCCACTATTTCTGGAAAAGTCATGATACCGATTTCCCCAGGTTTGACAAGATGACGAACAGGTTTCTGATAAAGACCATTGAAGACAGGATAGCGGTGTTTGACTACAGGAAAGGGAAACTGATTGAAATACGAGATCCTTGATCGGTTCTCCGACGGGTGGCGCAGGTTCGTAACCCGATGTTGACAGTGTATGAGTAAACCTGAAGGATTTTCATGAAGAAATATCTGCTGCCGATTCTAATCGCGCTGTTTTTAGGTGCAGGAATATTCTACCAGTGGTCTCGGAGCGAACAGCAGGTGTTTCGTCTCCGCACGGAGGGGAAAAAACTGGAGCACGACCTGTGGATGATTGACAATGTTCGCAAGAATCGTCCCGCAATTGAAGAGGATATCAGAATTCTGGACACCGAGATCCACAGGCTTGAATCCCGTGTTCCGTCCTCATCGCTGGCGAATGATTTTACCGGGCAGCTTGTCGCGCAACTGGCCCTGCATAATATCGCCATTGTATTGGAATCCTCCGGAACCAGGGAAAGAGATTTCTACCGGGAAATTACGCAGATATTCGGTTTCAACGGTAGGGTGCCGGAAGACAGTGATCTCATGGAGATTTTTCACAAAATGGGTCGCCTGATGCGATGGGAGATGATCAGGCCGGACAATATCCTGGTGACAAGGATCTACAGCACCATGTTTGACATGAAGATAAAGACACCCGTAAAACGGCAGTGCGAGAACGGAGGTCGGCCAGCAATGAATTTCTGGCCGTTTCATGCCGATGTCAGGCAGGAGCTGAACCAGCTCCGTGAGAAATGCCTCCAAAGAAACAGCGGAGTCGCTTTACTTGTACAGGTCCGGCAGCTTGATGGCCGGCGCAAATATAAAATCATGCTGGAGGAGATTGTCAAACAGCTTGATATCAATGCCGGGAAACAGGAAAGAATGCTGGACACACAGGACAGTGGGGGTGAGGGAAAATGAACCTCCGTATTTTGAAAGTTTTGTTTTTCGTGTCAGCTGGGTATCTGTCGTTTGGTATGCACTGATCGGCGCCCCCATCCTGATAATGACCTGGTCGCTTTGTGCCTCAACAGTTGAAGGGTGTCTTGCACGGTGGTCAGGTGGAATGATGATGTATGCGCCACTTGTACTGTCTTTGCTGGTAGCCGTTGTTGCCGGTCTGCTGATTGCCGTAGCGCCTTTTCCCGATGTGGTGATTCCTTGAGGAAAAAGTCGATGAAAACAACGGTTTCCTTGAGCGTGTTGACACTATTCACGATATTCTTCCTCTGCGCCTGCAAAGGGCAGTCATCACCGTATCCGAGTGATCAGGTTCTCATCGACGGTCTGCTTGCCCGGGAAGCGGACTTCCTGACACTGGTATCAGATCCGCATAACAGGGAACTCCAGAGCAGGCTGGGGGTCGTCAGTGTACGGGAGGGCCAGCCGGATCTTTTTCCTGTCTGGACGCGGGATCTTTTTGGACCAGGCGGGTATGCCAAAGGGTATTATTACTGCGAATGTACCCCTGAACCACTTGTTGACAGCATTGATGAGATCTATAAAAACAGACCCGCAGATGAGGTAAGGGCCTATATGCATGTGAAAGGCCCCTGGTACCTCTACTACGCAGCGTCCAATTAGTCTTTTTTCAGTCCGCAGAACTCCAGGATTTCAGGGGAGGGCTTGCTCAGGCAGGTGGCGAGCTTTTTCTGTTCCGCCTTGTTCAGCTTGGCCCCCTGTCTGACCATGTTTCTGACGGTTCGCTTCCAGGAGCTTTTTCCTTTTTTTCGTTCAACTTTCTGGCAGACCCGTGTGACGTAATGACATTTTTCACAGCGGTTCGTCAGCAGTTCCGGGCAGCTTTCTTCCGCGCGCACCGACGCAGGGCTTGTGGTAAGCATCAGCAGGGATATGGTACCTGCGAACAGGATGATTTTTCCCACGGCCTGCAGCGGGGAAAATGAAAGTGGTTGTTGAGGTGTCAGGCGTTTTTTGTTCCGGGCATGCATAGATATCCTTTATGGGAGAGAAATGATCAGATGTGTTAGCATATTTTTCTTGGGAAGAATTATCAAGTATTTTTTTGTCCGGCAGGGCAGTCCGGATAGGTATACGGTTTGTCCAGGTAGTTCAGAAACGCGAGGGTGCTGTTGTCATGCGATGTTATATAGTCAGGGGTCAGGGGAATCTTTCCTCCCCCGCCCGGGGCGTCAAGGGCGAATGTGGGCACTGCCAGGCCGGAAACCCTGCCGATGAGGTGGCGCATGATCTCAAGGCCTGATGTGATCGGTGTCCGGAAGTGATCAGTTCCGCGGGTCAGGTCTGCCTGGAACAGGTAGTAGGGCCTGACCCTGATCTTGAGCAGTCCGCACAGCAACTCCTGCATAACGTGCCTGTCGTCATTGACTCCCTTCAGCAGCACGGTCTGGCACCCCAGGGGAATCCCGGCGTCAGCCAGCCTTGCGCATGCCAGGGTGGCCTCCGGCGTGATCTCTGCCGGATGATTGAAATGGGTGTTGATATAGAGCGGGTGGTACTTCTTCAGCATGGCGGCAAGTTTTCCGGTGACACGCATGGGCAGGGTGCAGGGGATTCTGGTGCCGATACGGATAACCTCGACAGAAGGTATATTCCGTACAGACCTGATAATTTTTTCCAGCCGGTCATCGCTGAGCATGAGCGGGTCGCCGCCGGACAACAGGACCTCGCGGACCGCCCTGTTCTTTTCCAGGTAATCCAGGCCGGCCCGGATGGATTTGTCGTTAATCACCATCTCCTTGCGGCCCACTTTGCGTTTCCGGGTGCAGAACCGGCAGTACATGGGGCACCGGCTGCTGACCAGGAAGAGGACCCGGTCCGGATACTTGTGAACCAGGCCCTGAACCGGGCTTAAGTTTTCCTCGTCAAGGGGGTCTGCCATGCCGGTATCGTCATGGAGTTCCGCAATGTCGGGCACGGCCTGGCGCCGGAGGGGGGTGCCTGTCTGCCTGATGAGGTCCATGTAATAGAGATTGATCCGCATGGGATAGGTGCGGCATACCTCTTCAAGGTCCCGGGTGTTGACGCCGGGGATCCCGGTGAGCTGTTCCGGCCGGGTAATGGAGTTTTTTACGAGTTTTTGCCAGCTTGTCATTGCCTGTTGCGGGTGGAACGTGATAATATTAAACAATGCTTTCCGATGTTCACATCCATGGGATCAGTCTATAACAGACACGGTTACCCTTCACAACCATTCAGGAGCCCGAATCAATGACTGAATATTCGTATATGCTGAAGTACGACGAGTACGGCAACACGAGGGAAATCTATGTATACAGCTGCGGTCTGGCGATTCACGGCAACAGTTATATCAACAAGGGGACAGCCTTTACCCGGGAAGAACGGGACCGGTTAGGCCTTACCGGCATGCTGCCGCCGACAGAACGAAGCCTGGAACAGCAGGTCAGAAACAGCAGGATCAAGGTTGAGGACAAGGAAAACGATATCGAGCGTTTTATCTATATCCGCTCGCTTTTTGACCGCAATGTGACCCTGGCCCATGCCCTGATAAAAAGTGACATAGCCAGGTACATGTCCATTATCTACACTCCCACGGTCGGCCTTGCCTGCCAGCACTACTCGTCCATGTTCCGGTCCGCTGCCGGCCTGCATTTTTTCCCCGATAATATTGACCGGGCAGAGGATGTGCTGCGGCGTTTTGCACACCGGGACATCCGGGTCGCGGTGGTGACCGATAACCAGGGAATTCTCGGCATAGGAGACCAGGGCGCGGGCGGCATCGCCATCTGTCTCGGCAAGCTCATGCTCTATACCCAGGGGGCCGGGATAGCCCCGTGGCACTGCCTGCCCATTTCACTGGACGTGGGGACGGACAACGAGGCCCTGCTCAATGATGACGAGTACCTGGGCTGGCGGCACCGCCGCCTGACCGGTGATGAGTATATCAATTTCGTGCAGCGTTTCGCCCGGGCCTTCCGCAACGTGTTCCCGAATTCCCTGTGCCAGTGGGAGGATTTTTCCAAGCAGAATGCCTTTGCAATCAGGGATGCCTATCTGCATGACCTGATCTCGTTTAACGATGATATCCAGGGGACCGGCGCTGTGGCCCTGGCAGGCATCCTCACGGCAATGAAGATCAAGAAGGAAAAACTTGCTGACCAGGTCTTCCTGATTCATGGCGCAGGTGCCGGCGGGGTGGGGATTGCCGAACAACTGGAAACAGCCCTGTGCGCGGCAGGCCTGTCCGGTATCGAGGCCAGGGAAAGGATATTTACCCTGGATTCCAGGGGGCTCATCACAACCGGCCGGACTCTGCTTCCCTACAAGGAAAAATTTGCCAAAGATCCGTCTTGTCTGGACTGGCTGAATGATGAAGCCGACCTGTCGCTGGTCAATGTCGTAAAAAAAGCAGGTGTTACTGTCCTGATCGGCACCTCGGGGCAGGCCGGCTGTTTTGACAAAGATGTTGTCTGTTCGGTCCTTGAACATACTGACAGGCCGGTTGTCATGCCCCTGTCCAATCCGACCAGCATGGCTGAAGCTATCCCGGCTGACCTGTATCGCTGGACCGACAGCAGGGTTCTGATGGGAACCGGATCCCCTTTTCCCGATGTGGAATATAACGGTAAGAAATACCGGATCGGGCAGTGCAATAATGTTTTTATTTTCCCGGGAGTGGGGCTTGGTGTCCTTGCATCAGGGGCAAAGGAAGTCCTGCCGGAATTCTTCACTGCAGCTGCAGGGGCGGTATCAGATTTTGTTACCGCCGAGGAAATGGAACAGGGCTGCCTGGTCCCGGATGTGACGAAACTTGCCGAAGTCAGCCTCAAGGTTGCTCAGGCGGTAGGGGAGGCGGCTATTCACCATGGTGTGAGCAGGCCGTGCGCTTTTTCAACTTTTCAGCATGATAATGATCCAATCCGATTGAGTGAGTTGATTCGCAAAATGAAATGGGAACCTGATTATCTCCCCCTGGTGGCCATGTAATATCTTGCGGGTTTCATGTTTTTGTTTGCCATGGGGTTTATGAATAGGTAGAATACAAGTATACAGTCCGTTGATGGGGCTCATTGAAGAGTCCTCAGGTGGCTTTTATTCAACTCGATGAGGAGCGTACAATGAAAGGTTTTGCTGTAAAGGGTTTGAAAACGTTGGTGGCTGTCAGTGTGACAGCCGGATTTTTGTTAGGTGCTGCAGGGTTTTCCCTGGCCGAGCCGATTAAAATTCGTTTTTCACATGTCGTCGCCCCGACCACGCCAAAAGGCCAGGCAGCAGATATGTTTGCCAGGCTTGCAAATGAACGGCTCAAGGGAAAAGTCGAAGTGCAGGTTTTTCCGAACAGCCAGTTGTACACTGATAAGAAAGTTCTTGA
Source organism: Deltaproteobacteria bacterium (assembly GCA_024277485.1). Next base: position 5,942 of record JAJRVA010000103.1, read on the forward strand.
TGCATTGAGTTCCGGCAGTGTTGAGATGGCAGCCCCGTCAACCGCCAAATTTACCTCATGGGTTCCGCAGCTGCAGCTCTTTGATCTGCCTTTCATGTTTAAGAGCAGAGAAGTTCTGTACCAGGCCGTGGACGGTGAGGTCGGCCAGAAAATGTTCAAGCTTCTTGGCAAGAAGAATATGCTTGGCCTTGCCATGTGGGATAACGGATTCAAACAGATCGGTAACAATATTCGTGAAATCAAGAAACCGGCGGATGTCAGCGGCATTAAGTTCCGGATCATGTCTTCCAAGGTTCTTGAGTCCCAGTTCAAGACAGTTGGCGGCAATCCTCAGGTTATGCCTTTCTCAGAGGTGTATTCCGGGCTTGAACAGGGGGTCATCGACGGCCAGGAGAATACCTGGTCCAATATGTATTCCAAGAAATTTTTCGAAGTCCAGAAATACATCACTGAAACGAATCATGGATACCTCGGATACTTCGTAGTTACCAATGCACAGTTCTGGGAGCATCTTCCTCCGGACGTCCGTACAGAGCTTGAAAGCATTCTGAAAGAGGTTACCGCCTGGATTCGTGAAAATGCCTATAAGATCAACCAGGACATGAAACAGAAGATCATCGATTCCGGCAAGACCAAGGTTACGACCCTGACCGAGGAGGAGAAGGACGCTTTCCGCAAGGCGTTCAAGCCGGTTCAGGATGAATTCCGTGATGTTATCGGTGCGGAGTATATTGATGCGGTCAATGCATTGAATGCAAAAAACTGACCCGGATGATGTGTACTTTTGGTAATTAATTGCTTTGTTGAATCAGGGTGAACTTCTGTTCACCCTGATTTGTTTCGAGACGTATTATCCATGACATAAAGAGAAAAAGTACGGTATGGAAAAGCAACGGGTGAGCCTGTTAGACAGGGCTGAGGAAATCTTGATTTCGATTTTCCTGGGTGCGTCTACTCTCCTTGTCTTTGCACAGGTTGTCGCGAGGTATGCCTTTAACAGCGGCTTTACCTGGGCCCCGGAACTTGTTGAGCACATGTTTCTGTGGACGGTGATGATCGGGGCCTCATACGGGGTGAAACACGGGGTGCATCTGGGTGTTGACATCCTGGTGGCAAAATTTAAGCCTGATGTACGCAGGTGGGTCATGCTGTCAGCGATTGGTATATCTCTCTTGTTCACGACCGGCATGTTTTATCTTTCTATTTTTTATGTACTCGGGGCATACAGAATGGAGTTGATGACCGTGGATCTGGAAATACCGCAGTGGATTCCATATCTCGCTCTTCCTTTTGGTTTCGGATTGATAACCATTCGCTTCCTGCAGGTGGCCTGGTTGGTATACACAGGGAAAAAGGGCAAGATTACCCAGAGCAACGAGCCGGTTCCAGATTCTGACGAAGAACTCGTTATTGCAGAATAAAATGATGATCTCGACAGAGTAGGACTCATGGAAGCAACCGTTATTTTTGCTGTTCTTGCCGTCTTGCTGCTGGCCGGTGTACCCATCGCCATCTGTCTCGGCCTGTCGTCGGCAATTTACCTCCTTCTTTTTTATCCTATCCCGGAGTGGTCCAATACCACGTCAATCATGGCCGGGATACTGCCGAACAAGTTTGGTGCGACCATGGAGCATTTTACCCTCATGGCCATTCCCTTCTTTATCGTCAGTTCAAATTCTCTCTCCACCGGAGGGGTGGCACGCCGTATTATCCGTTTTACCAATGCCCTGGTCGGCAGGATGAGCGGCGGCCTGGCCATGGCCGGGATTCTCGCCTGTATCATGTTCGCCGCGGTTTCAGGGTCGAGTCCGGCAACTGTCGTGGCAATCGGTTCCATCATGATTCCCGGTATGGTTGATGCCGGCTACTCAAAGAGATTTTCCGTGGGCTCCATTGCCACAGCCGGAAGCCTCGGTATCCTGATTCCGCCCTCCATTGTCATGATCGTGTATGCGGTTGCAACCGAACAGTCGGTGGGCAAGATGTTCATCGCCGGCATTGTCCCCGGTCTGATGCTTGGCGCAATGCTGCTTGTGGTAACCTGGATTACGGCCAAGCGGAAAAACATGCCGTGTCAGGAAAAGCCAACCTTGAAAGAGTTGTGGTTGTCCTTTGTCGATGCCATCTGGGGGCTGCTGCTGGTGGTCATGATCATCGGCGGTATCTACGGCGGTATATTCACTCCCACGGAAGCGGCTGCCGTTGCTGCCGTGTATGCCGCGTTTATTTCCCTTTTTATCTATCGCGACATGGGATTCAAGGACATCCCCCATGTGATGCTTGAGTCGGCCAAGATGACGGCCATGCTGCTGTTCATCATCGCCTGTGCCATGATTTTCGCCCATGTCCTCACCATGGAACGCATCCCCCAGTCCATTGCCGAGTGGCTGGTGGCACGGGACATGAGTTGGTGGATGTTCCTGCTCATGGTGAATATCATTCTCTGGTTTGCCGGGGATTTCATGGAGCCTTCCTCGATCATCCTGATTCTGGCCCCTATTTTCTTTCCCATCGCCATGGCCCTTGATATTGATCCCATCCATCTGGGGATTGTCATGACCCTGAACATGGAAGTGGGAATGATTACACCACCGGTTGGGCTGAACCTGTATGTTGCGTCAGGTCTTTCCGGGATGCGTCTGGAGGACGTCACCAAGGCGGCCCTGCCGTGGATGCTTGTCATGATTGCCGCCCTGATACTGGTTACCTACATACCGGGAATCAGTCTTTTTCTGGTTGACCTGCTTTACTGAATCTGATCCGGAACCGCAGAAAACCCGGGTGCCGTTCAGTATGCGCTCACCTGCTTTTGTGAACGCATGAAGTCCGTACCTGCTGCAGCACAATCCGGGTAACAACAAAGTAAAAGAGGAGGGAATAAATGAGTCAGACCAAAATGTTCCGGGACCAGCACGATGAACTGCTGAAAATAGCCACGGAGATATCGGCATATTTAGACGTTGACAAACTCTCGGGGGATGCTGGTGAAGTCAGGGGATTGTTGTCCCAGTTGTTAGGCAAACTGAGTGTTCACCTGTCAATGGAGGACAAGGCGCTTTATCCAAAACTGTCAGAGCATCCTGATGAGCGCGTCAGATCCATGGCCAGAAGTTTTATGGAAGAAATGGGGGGTATTGGTGAAGCAGTGAACGAGTACAAGAGCAAGTGGTCGAGTAGCCTGGAAATCCAGAAGGACCCAGGTGATTTTATTGAGCAGACAAAAAGTCTTTTTGATGCACTGTCGAAAAGAATCGAAAGAGAAAATTCTGAATTATACAAGGTCGTAGATGAGCTGTAGCGCAGCTTTCCAGGATGCCGTTTTCGCTTCACGCCTGAGAGTGTTGCGTCTGCCAGGCACGTGAATGAGCTGCCGAACACCTCTTTTTACAGCAACCGGTTAACACCGGAGAGGGGATCGAGTGATCTCTCCTGACAGGGGCTCCCTCACCGGCACCAAAATTACGTCCTGGCGGAAGAAATCAGTCCTCTTTTATGGCAACGAGAGGTTCAAGATTTGCAAGTCGGATAACCGGGATGGCCGCACCGACGAGACAGACACTGATCCCTGCCAGCATGGCCAGGAGACTGAAGAGTATATTGAGCGTTGAAAAGGAAGCATAGGCACCCAGTTTGCTCAAGAGATCAAAATTGCCTGCCAGGTGACGGATCAGGTAATTACCGATTCCCACCCCCAGAAGTCCTCCTATCAGGCTTATTATAGCTGCTTCGCTCAGGAACATCTTCATGATGTGGGCTCTGTGCGCGCCGATCGCTCTTAAAATGCCCACCTCGCGGCGCCTTTCATTGGCCAGGGCTGTAAAGGTCGACCAGGCAAGAAGGACAGCCAGAGCTGACGAGATAAGGATAGTGATTGAGAACACCTGGGTAATGTCTTTGAGTGTCGCTCTGACATCAGCACCGATGCTGCCTCGTGTCATGATACCGATATTGGGATGTAGACCCTGGATTTTGTCGGCCACTGCATCAAGGTCAAGTCCCGGTTTTACCTTGACGAAAATAATTGAAATCATGCCGGGTTTGTAACTGCCTGCGACCGAGGCGGAGATCCGGTTAAGATCTTCGACCCGCATGAACGTCCCATGGTCAAGTCCGGTACCTGTTTCCTGCAGGTGCCCGACGACTTTGACCTTGTGGTTGAATAGGGTCGGGGTGTCGATCAGGCCTAAGTATTCATATACGTAGCTGCCGACATACACTTCACCGTCGTTTAAAGGCGGCGGGTCGTTGGTGAACCAGGGAGAAACGACAAAGTCGGTTTCCGGGTCAAAGGCAATGACCTGTGACTCAACTATACTGCAGCAGCCTGATTCCAGGGTCTCCAGGTAGATCTGGAAGGTTGCCGCCTTCACTTCAGGTATGGCGGCGACTGATTCGTAGACACCCCTGTCCATGTAAAAATCTTTTTTCTTGCTTTCAAGGATGAACTCTTCGGCTTCATCGATAGCCTCCACCGGAACCAGAACAAGGTCAGCGCCGAGTTTTTTTGATGCGGCTTCAATGTCGTCCTGCACTGCACGGTTAAAAAGCAGGGCAAAGACGAGCAGGGAGACGAGCAGAGAGACGGCAAGTGCCAGGACAATATTCCGAAAAATTTTCCTGGAAACGGTTTTCCAGGCAATGAGCAGGATGGAGTCTAAACCTTTTCTGGACATGGTATATGTGTAAAAAAATAAGCGGGTTCAATTTGAAAACAGTCAGTATCTATACATGGACTGATGAAGGAAAGCAAAAAAAAACAGGCGGTAAACAAAAAAAC
>JAJRVA010000104.1 GCA_024277485.1 Deltaproteobacteria bacterium
GCTGATAAGCCTGGCACCGCCGATGGTAGTCTTCAGAACAACCCGCCCACCGCGTTTTCCTGCTGGTGCGGTAATGGTGCCGATAATAGCTCCATCGCGCCCCTCGGGCATTTTTCGCATTGTCGAGAGCAGAGTGTCTGCCGCTTCTTTATCCGCAATGATGAGGCACTTGCCCTCGTTGGCCAGGTACAGGGGGTCCAGGCCCAGCATCTCGCATGCCGTGTCAACCCCCGGTCTGACCGGCAGTCTTTCCTCGTTGATCTCGATCTGGACATTGGATTTGTCGGCGATCTCGGCAAGAACGGTTGCCACCCCGCCCCGGGTCGGATCACGCATGCACCTGATATCGTCCGGAGCCTGTTTCAGGAGTTCTCCCGTCAGCCTGTGCAGCGGGGCGGTGTCGCTTGCAACACTGCTCTGGATGGCAAGTCCTGCCCGGGCCGCCATGATGGTCACGCCGTGATCACCCATGTAACCTGAAAGTAGGACAACATCACCGGGCCGGGCCCGGCCGGAGCCCAGGGTCAGGGAATCAGGGACGATCCCGATGCCGGAAGTGGTGATGAAAATTTTATCCGCCTTGCCCCGCGGTACAACCTTGGTATCCCCGGTAACGACAGGGACACCGCTTTCGCGTGATGCCCGGCCAATGGAGTCGACCACCCTCTCCAGGTCAGCCACGGGGAATCCTTCCTCCAGGATAAGGGCAAGGCTCAGGCCGAGGGGAGAGGCCCCCTGCATGGCAAGGTCATTGATGGTTCCGTGGACCGCCAGGCTGCCGATATCACCGCCGGGAAAAAAAACAGGGTCTACCACGTACCCGTCAGTCGTAAAGGCAAGGCGGGTGGAACCGGCCGTCAGCACGGCACTGTCTTCGAATTCGGCTAACACGGGATTGTCCAGCCTGGGGAGAAATATTTTTTCTATGAGATCACGCCCGGCCACGCCGCCGCTGCCGTGATCAAGCAGTATCCGTTTGTCGTCCATGTCTTTTCCTGCAATCATGATGAGCCCCTTTCATCCCAGCCTTCTTCAACCTCCAGCCTCCAGCTTCCAACCAGAAACCCTGAGCCACCTGTGCCTGTTTACACATCTCCGTATTTGCTGTGGGCGGCGCAGGTGCCTTCACTGGAGACCATGCAGGGGCCGACCGGGCTGGTCGGCGTGCACCTGGTATTGAACAGCGGGCACTCCTGCGGCGTGACCCTGCCGGTCAGGATTTCGCCGCAGCGGCACCCCGGGGGTTCCGGCACCACAACAGGTTGCAGGCCGAAACGGTGCGCGGCGTCATGCCGGTTGAATTCGGCCCTCAGCTTGAGCCCGCTGCCGGGGAGTTCGCCAAGCCCCCGCCACTGTGCGTCGCAGGGTTCAAAAGCCGCGGCAATCATCTGCCTGGCCCTGGGATTGCCCTCCCTGCTGACAACTCTCCCGTAACTGTTTTCAACCCGGGCCCTGGATTCACGTGCCTGGCAGGCCAGCATGAAGACTCCGCTGAGAATATCAAGAGGCTCAAACCCGGCAATAACGCAGGGCATGTGGTACTTTGCGGCAAAGGGTTCATAGGCCTTCTCACCGATGATGGCGCTGACATGGCCGGGGCAGAGCAGGCCGTCCAGGGCCAGTTCAGGATCGCTGAGCAGGACATCAAGGGCAGGGGGGACGACCTTGTGCGACACAAGGAGCATGAAGTTGTCGATATCCCGCTGCCGGGCCTCCATGACCGTTGCCGCAATGACCGGGATCGTCGTCTCAAAGCCGATGGCCGGAAAGATGACCGGCCTGTCGGTTGAGCGGGCAATCTGCAGGGCATCGGCCGGGGAGTACACAACGTCTACCTGTGCCCCTTCCGCCCTGGCCGTGGCAAGGGTTTTGCCGCTGCTGCCCGGGACCCTGAGCAGGTCGCCGAATGTTGCAATGATGATGTCCGGTTGCCCGGCCAGTTCGATGATCATGTCAATGTCGCCACCACTGGTTACGCAGACCGGGCAGCCGGGGCCTGAAATCAGTTTAATGCCTTCCGGCAGCAGGGAGCGGATGCCGTGCCGGAAAATGGCCATGGTGTGGGTGCCGCATACCTCCATGAACCGCATGGGCCTGTCGACCTGTTCATGAATGCGGCGGGCCAGTTTTTCGGCAAGGGCGCTGTCGCGAAACCCCTCAGATATCTTTTCGGTCAACATGTTCGGCCATCTCTCGCATGAGGTTGAGGTTGGTCTCTGCTTCAGCCGCATCCAGGGTATGAATACCATAGCCGGCATGGACAATCAGGTAATCACCGACCTCGGGCCAGCGGTCAACAATATCGAGGCGGACCTCTTTTCTCAGTCCGTCCTCCTCCACGACTGCGACGGGAAACGAGAGGGAGTCTCCCTGTTTTCCGTGTACTTCATTGACCCGCATGGGAATTGCCAGACACATGGATACCTCCTATAACTGCTTGACCAAGGGCAAGGCCGCCGTCATTTGCCGGCACCTGTCTGTTGGTGAAAAGCGTGAGCTTGGCTTGGGAGAAGAAGTCAAGAAACCCTTCAGTAAGAATACGATTCTGGGCACAACCGCCGCTGAATACAATGGATGTGATGCCGGTCTGTTCACTGAGATACTCTACCATGCTACCGAGGCCTGCGACAAGGAATTCGTGCAGGAACAGGGCAAGATCCCCGGTCGGCAGGCGTGCCTCGATGATTTTTTCAGTAATATGCCGGATGCACAGTTCAGTGTTCAGTTCCAGCATTCCCTCCCGGTCGTGAAAGAGTGTGCCCGCGTTGAGTTCAGCAAACGAGTCGCTGTCTGTCAGGGAGCCGCCACCGAATTTCTGTGCAGCCAGGGATTCCAGTTCCATGGCCGCCTGTCCCTCATAGGTGTTGAGCAGGCAGATTCCCAGAAGTGCGGCCACGGCATCAAACAGGCGCCCGCAGCTGGAGGTGAGGGGAGAGTTTATCCCCCCGTTGATCATGTCCTGGATGAATTTTCGCTCGCTTGCGGCAATGTCGGCAAGATGAACAGCAGCCCTGCTGTCGGTGATGCCGGCGGCATGCAGGGCGGCCAACCCCATCCGCCAGGGCTGCCGCGCAGCCATGTCGCCGCCCGGAAGATGCAGCGCCGGGAGGTGGCCAAGCCGTTTGTACTCCTGCAGGGTACAGTGCAGGACCTCGCCGCCCCAGGTGGTGCCGTCCGGCCCGAATCCTGTTCCGTCAAGGATAATGGCCAATGCTTCGTCCAGGCCGTGCTCCGCCATGACTGATGCGGCGTGGGCCCAGTGATGCTGGACCCTGGTGACCGGCAGGTCCAGCTCCAGGGCAAACCCGGTGCTCAGGTAGTCAGGATGCAGGTCAGCAACAACATGGCGCGGTTCTATTTCCAGGAGTGTTGTAAGCCGCTCATAGGTCTCCTCGAAAAAATCAAGGGTTGCCAGGTTGTTCAGGTTGCCGATGTGCTGGCTCATGAAGGCGTCCCGTTTCCTGGCCAGGCAGATACAGTTTTTCAGCTCCCCTCCCACCGCAAGTATGGGCGCCACATCCGATGCAAGCGGAACCGGCGCAGGCGCATACCCCCTGGACCTGCGAAGAAATACAGGCCCGTTTCCGATCATGCGGACAACAGAGTCATCCACCCTGGTATGGATATCCCGGTTGTGCATCAGGAACCCGTCGCAGAAGGAAGACAGGCGGCGGACCGCCTCATCATTGTCCCTGCACAGGGGGTCGCCTGCCACGTTGCCGCTGGTCATGACCAGGCATTCAGGGGTTTTACGCTGCGAGAAAAGGAGATGATGCAGGGGGGTGTAGGGCAGCATGACCCCTAATTCTCCAATCGACGGGGCAAGGCTTGCGGCCGGCCCGGAGCCGGCCCGTTTCCGCAGGAGAACGATGGGGCAGGACGGGGATGTGAGCAGTTTTTCTTCGACTTTACCAACCCTGCAGAGCCTTTTCGAGGTTTCAAGGGTGTTGACCATGACGGCAAGGGGCTTGCACGGCCTGTTTTTTCGCTGCCTGAGCAGGGCAACGGTTTCCGCTGCAAAACCGTTGGCTGCCAGGTGAAACCCGCCCAGTCCCTTGATGCCGATAATCCCACCTTCGTGCAGTCGTTCCGCAGCCTCGGCCAGGGGATCATCAACCGGCAGCCGGTTTCCCTGCCGGTCATGCCACGCGAGTCCGGGGCCGCACAGGTCGCACCCGTTGGGCTGGGCATGAAAACGCCTGTCGCCGGGGTCCTGGTATTCAGCGAGACACTCCCGGCACATTGTAAATGAGCGCATGGTCGTGCGCGGTCGGTCGTAGGGGAGAGAACGGATTATGGTGTAGCGGGGACCGCAGTTGGTGCAGTTGGTAAACGGGTATCCGAAGCGGCGGTCAGACGGATTTGCTATTTCACGCCGGCAGTCCCGGCAGGTCGCGGTGTCCGGTGAAACGTGGGTGGCACTCTCTTTGTCGGACGTGCTGGCATGGATTGAAAAGTTGGTAACGGTTTCAGGCAGTCGCGCCTCCTGCTCTTCAAGAGAGACAATGTGTGCCAGGGGCGGGGCCTCGTTTCGCAGGGAGCGCACCAGTGCGTTGATATCGGCGCTGCTGCCGGCAACCCTGATAACGACTCCACTGCTGCTGTTGGTGATAAAACCTGCCAGGCCGTACCGTTGTGCCAGGCGGTACACGAAGGGACGGAAACCCACCCCCTGGACAATGCCGTTGACGAGGATTTCCGTTGCCTGCCTGTCCATTCTTTTCAGGCTGCTGTTTCTCTTTTCAGCCTTCGCGCAAAGCCGGCTGCCTCCATGCCCGCAACACAGCCTTCCCCGACCGCCTTGGCCATCTGGTACGGGGGGCCGACAATGTCCCCGGCAGCATAGATGCCCGGGATGTTTGTTTCCTGTTTGCGGTTGGTGTTGATATATTTGAAATGCTCGGTATCCAGCTCCACGCCGATGAGGGTCGCGAGCTCAAGGGCCCCTTTTGAGCCCAGCTCAATGAAGATACCGTCAACAGCCAGGGAGTTGCCTGTTTCAAGGAGGATCCCGGTGACACTGTTTTCGCCCTGGATGGATTGTACCCGGTTTCCGGCCAGGACCTCGACGCTGCTCTGTTCAAGCCTTTCCCGCAGTTCCCGTGACACCTCAAGCTGTTTTGCGATCAGGTAGACCTTGTCGGCATAGCCAAGCAGGGTCAGGGCGCCGTCAACCGCCGCGCTCCTGTCTCCGGTCACGGCCACGGTGGCGCCCCTGTAAAAGTTGGCGTCACAGTCGACACAGTAGCTTACGCCGCGGCCGGCAAGTTCTTTTTCCCCGGAAACGCCAAGTTTTTTCTTGGCAACCCCCATGGCGAAGATGATTGTCCTGGTGGTAACTTCCGTGCCTGACTCAAGCTCCAGGTGGAAGAGGTCGTCGGATTGCGTGATTTTCAGGACATCGTCTTCAGACGTCCGGGCACCGAATTTTTTAAGCTGGCGGTGGCCGGTTTCAAGAAGGTCCTTTCCTTCCCGGACCCCCTCGATGCAGGCATAGTTTTCCACATGGGCCGAATAGAGCGCGCTGTTTTCAATCCGCCCCAGAACAAGGACATCGGTCTTTTTTCTCGACGCATGGATAGCTGCCTGGATACCGGCCGGACCGGCGCCGATTATGACAACATCATAAAGCTGCTGGGTCATTTTCAAATCTCCTTTTTCTCCCTTTTGCATTTTTGTACACGATCTCCATAACAAGGTCGACAGAATTATGATTTTCAGTTAGTATTAAAAATTTATGTTGGGATTGACGGTAAGGCGCTTGCCGGTCCTGTCTGCCTGTGAAAAGCAGAGCGAAAAGTGAACGGGTACAGCCTGCTGTCAAGCGTCTCATTTTGCAAAAAATTACGTTGAGTTGCAAAAAAAGGAACACTAATTGTGAATATATCTCTTTTCAACATGATGGTGAATGCCGGCCTGGTGGTCAAGGCCGTCATGATTGCCCTCCTGGTTTTTTCTGTTGTTTCCTGGAGTATCATTATCATGAAATACCTTGTTTTCAAGAGGGTAAGACAGAGTTCCGATGAATTTCTTGATCATTTCTGGGAGAGCAAAACACTGAATGAGGCCTACAGGTCGGCTGGAGAGTACACCCACAGTCCTGAGGCCACTGTCTTTGTTTCCGGTTTTCATGAGCTGAAAAAGATAAGCGCAGCCCGTGAACAGAGGTACAGCGAGGGTGAAACCCTGGAGATGCAGTTGGCTACTCTCGATAATATGAAGCGAGCCATGCGCAAAGCTCATATTCTGGAGATTCAGCGTTTGGGCAATTCCCTGCCCTTTCTTGCGACAACCGGCAGCGCCACCCCGTTTATCGGCCTCTTTGGCACGGTCTGGGGGATCATGACATCATTTCATGATATCGGCATGCGCGGTTCCGCATCACTGGCTGTCGTGGCGCCGGGCATTTCAGAGGCCCTTGTCGCCACTGCGGCAGGTTTGGCGGTTGCCATTCCCGCGGTAATCTTTTATAATTTTTATTCAAACAGGCTGGCTGATGTTGAGTCCGACATGGAGCATTTTTCAACTGATTTTCTCAACCTGATTGAACGTGATTTTCTGACCCGCGCGTAAGCATTTTTCGGAAGGAGTAGAGACGATGGCAATGGGGCCCATGAATGGCGGCGGCCGGAGGGGACTGGTAGCGGAGATCAACGTGACACCGCTAGTCGATGTCATGCTGGTGCTGCTCATCATTTTCATGGTAACCGCGCCGATGATGACCCAGGGTATCGAGGTCGACCTGCCGGAAACGACCACCAAGGCCCTCAGGCAGAAAGAAGAGCCGCTGATAGTGACCCTCAGCAAGGAGGGACATATTTACCTGGGCAGGGTCAAGGTCAACAGCTCCCTGTTGAAACAGCAGTTAGGGGCGATGTCGGAAGAAGAGAAGAAACGGCCGATCTATCTCCGGGCGGATGAAAATGTCGCCTATGGTCTGGTGGTTAAGATGATGTCGGACATTAAGCAGGCGGGTTTTGAGAAACTGGGAATGATTACAGAGCCTCCTGTAAAAAAGATGTAGGGAGGAATAATTCTGAACGGGCTGAGCTACAGCGATACGGATTTTTTTCTCCAGCAGAGGGAAGACGGGCGGGCATGGAATAAACCGGTTGCCCTGGCCCTGGCCTTTCACATTATTACCTTTGCGCTTTCCGTAACCCTGCCTGAAATACTTGACCGGAAGCCGATTCTGGATGACATTGTTACAGTGAACCTCGTTTCGCTGCCTGAAATTCAGGAGACGGTCCAGCCGCAGCAGAAAAACCCGCCGCAGAAGGTCGTGGAAAAACCGGCGGAGGTAAAAAAGACGGACCCTGCCAAGGCCCGGGTCCAGGTCCCCCGGGAACTGGAACCGCGTCCTGAAAAATCGCAGCCGGTCAGGCCGGTCTCCCTGAAGCCTGTGAAGAGAAAGGTAAGGAAGACTGATCCGAAAAAACTGGCCAGGCAACAGGAAAGAAAGCGGGCACTGGCGCGGGCAAAGCGCGAGGAAGAGCAGGCCCGCCGCGCCGCGGAAGAGGCAAGAGCCGCCCTGGCGGACATGATCCGGCAGAAGGAAACGAGCAGGCCTGCTTCGTCGGCATCACGCAGGTCCACGGGAGGCAGGCAGGTTCAATCCATTGTTTTGCAGAATTACTACTCTGCCCTGTATGACCAGGTACAGAGGTACTGGATCCTGCCGGACATGCGTCAGTGGGACAGCAGGCTGGAGACGATTGTGGTCCTGACTATCCGCCGGGATGGCACGGTGGCCAGGAAAGTTATTGAAAAGAAATCGAAAGACCCGTTTTTTGATCAGTTTGTCATGAAAACATTGGAGAGCGCTCTTCCTCTGCCCCGTTTTCCAAAGTTGATGCCCCAGGCATCCATAGAAGTCGGCCTCCGTTTCAAGCCCGGAGAACTGTTAATGTAAGTCCATTTCAGATGAGGACCGGATTATACTCATGAAGGTACAATTATCATCAAGTAAAATATACTGTTTTATCGGTGCTTTTCTCTTTGTGCTGTCAGCTTTCCTGTCTGTTGCCCGGGCGGAACGGGTCTACCTTGACATCACGGCCCAGGATGTACGTAAGGTCATTGTCGCGGTGCCCTCGTTTACAGGCATGTCAATATCCGGCGATGATGCCGAGGAGGGCAGGGCCATGGCCGGGCTTCTGTCGCGGGCCCTTGAGTTTCATGGTTTTATCCAGATCCTTGATCCGCAGCAGTATGGCGGCAGAAGCGATGCTGACTGGAAATCACTCGGGGCAGATTATGTCATCCTCGGCCGGTTTGAAAGGAAAGATTCTAACATGCTGATCGAAGGCCGCCTGCTTGATGTGGGTGAAGACAGGATGATTACCGGCCGCCGCTACCGCGGCACTGCCAGGCAGCGGGACGATATGGTGCTCAGGTTCAGTGATGCCCTGATTGAAGAGTTCACCGGAGAGGCCGGCATCAGCCGCTCGAGAATCGCCTTTGTCTCCGATGCAACCGGGAAAAAAGAGCTGTATATATCCGATGTCCTGGGGCGGAAGACCCGGCAGGTAACCCGCCACAACCACCTGGTCGTCTCTCCCCGTTTTTCGCCTGACGGGAACTATATGGCGTACTCTTCGTACCACAGGGGAAACCAGAACCTGTACCTGACGGATCTGCGTCAGAGCAAGGTTACCAGGGCGATTTCCAGACGCAAGGGGATGAACATGGCTCCGGCCTGGTCTCCTGATGGGAAGACCATGGTGGTGACGCTCAGCAAGGACGGCAGCCCGGACCTGTACCTGATTGACCGGGAAGGGAAGATTCTCCGCCGCCTCACTGCCAGGGCAGGGATCAATGTCTCGCCTTCGTGGTCCCCGGACGGAAAAGAAATCGCGTTTGTCTCAGACCGCAGCGGATCCCCTCATATTTATATCATGAACATGAAGACCCGGAGTGTCAGGCGGCTGACGTTCAAAGGCAGTGAGAACACGGAGCCTTCCTGGTCGCCGGACGGCAAACTGCTGGCCTACACCAGTCTCCAGGGTGGACAGTACCATATCTATACCGTTGATCCGCAGGATATGGCAACAGCCAGACAGGTCACCTCAGGCTGGGGGGACTTTGAATCTCCGACCTGGTCGCCGGACGGCAGACAGATAGCGTTTTCCCGCCGAAGAGACGGCCGGCAGCAGATTTGTGCAGTCATGAAGGATGGCAGGAATTTACGGGTCCTGTTTACCCGGAAGGGCAACCAGTCTTATCCACAGTGGGCCGGAGCACCGGAATGATTTTTTTGCAGAAAATTGATATGAGATGATGAATCACTACGATTTTTTTGATATTCGATAATGAGAATGAAAGATCAGCAAGGGGAATGTGAATGAAACGGATACGAAATTTGGCAGTTGCGGGTTGTACTGTTTTGCTGCTGACACAATGTGCGAGCCAGGACGAGGTCAAGGATCTGAGCTATCAGATTCGCGCGGTGAATAAGAAGGTGGAAGAGGTTCGCAGCACAACCGTTGACCAGATGCAGAAGCGCCAGGCAAGTTCGGTCAGTCGGCTTGATTCTCTGCAGAACGAGGTGATGCAGCTACAGGCAAAAATGGAAGAAAAGGACCGTCAGGAAGAGTTGTCCGGCGGCAAGACCAGGGAAAGCCTGGCCGAACTCAGGGCGATGATTGCCCAGTCTCTTGCTGACAATGAAAAACGTCTTGAGCTGATTGAAAGCAAGCTCAGTCAGCTTGAAAGAAATATAAACAAGATGGCCCAGACGCGTATCCGTGAGGCGGAACTGCGGGCCCGTGAAGCAGCGAGAAGGGCAGAGGAGGCCAGGCGAAGAACCGTCGTTGCCGCCGAGGCCGGCAGCGGTTTTGTCCGGCTGACCCCGGCAGACCGCAAGAAGCCGGTTGATGACCGCAAGAAAGTCGAGGCCGCGGTCACACAACCATCGCCCGGAAGCACGGCCCCCGGTGTCGTGCCTGCAACTCCGGCCGGAAAAGCATCCGGTGCGGATCTTTTCAGCCAAGCTGTGGGCATGTACAACAAGAAGCAGTATGCCGAAGCCTATAAAACATTTGAGCAGTATCTTTCCCAGAACCCGCGTGGTGATAAGGCGGCGGCAACGTTGTTTTATATGGGTGAAAGCCTTTTTGCCCGGGGGGAGTATGATCTTGCAATTCTGGACTACCAGAAGGTGATTTCCAATCATGCCAAGCATAAACGAACGCCGACAGCCCTTTTGAAACAGGGAATGTCTTTTGAGAAACTGACAGATCACGAAACAGCGAAGATTATTTATAAAAAACTTATTGCCGAATATCCGGACAGTGCTGAGGCGGCAACGGCCCAGAAGCAGTTGACCCGTCTGCAGTAGCTGGCTGGCCGGAAGTCAAAGCTTCTCCTTCCGTGGCTGGAAAAAGACTCGATATCCTGCTTGTTGAAGGCGGAGTCGCCGGTGATTTAAAGGAGGCCCGTGCCCTGATTGGAGTGGGCCGGGTTCTGGTCGATGGTCGGCCCGGCACCAAGCCCGGCAGTATGTATGATGCGGAAAGTACTCTGGAGTTGAAGCCGAAACAGCCCTATGTCAGCCGGGGCGGCATGAAACTTGCGGCCGGACTGGACTCTTTCGGAATCAACGTACAGGGACGTATCTGTGTCGATATCGGCTGTTCAACAGGGGGGTTTACGGACTGTCTACTTCAGCGCGGTGCCGGCAGGGTCTACAGCGTGGATGTCGGTTACGGTGTTCTGGACTGGAAGCTGCGTAATGATGACCGGGTCGTGGTTCTTGAGCGGACAAACGCCAGATTTCTGAGCAGGGATCATATCCCCGAGCCGGTTGACCTGGCAGTTATTGATGCTTCATTTATATCCCTGGCCCTGCTTTTTGAGTCTGCCGTTAAATTGTTTGATGGGACCGTACACATACTTGCCCTGGTCAAACCCCAGTTCGAACTGCCCAGGAAAAAAGTGGCCCGGGGCGGGGTGGTCAGGGAAGAGGGGCTGCATGATGAAGCACTGGCCATGGTTCGCGGGTACGCTGAAGATGCCGGCCTGTTGTGCAGAGGAGTAGCGGAATCTCCCATACATGGAGCCAGGGGGAATGTGGAGTTTTTGATGCACCTCACCGCCAAGGGAGATATGGAAGGAAAACACTTGAAATAAGTGCGTAATATTAAGGGAGAACGTCAATGAAAGAGTTTCAGTTGAAAAAGGTACTGGCAGGTATGATATTAGCCTCGGCAATATCTCTCATGTCCGCATTCACCGGCGTGGCAGCCGAATATGTCAGTGTGAATAATAATAATGTGAACCTGCGGTCAGGTCCGGATACCAGGTACAGTGTGCTCTATGAGCTGCCCGCCGGTTATCCCCTCAAGGTCATCTCCAAAAAAGGGGAATGGCTCAAGGTCAGTGATTTTGAAAATGACCAGGGGTGGATATACGCCTCTCTGGTTTCTCAAACCAGGTATGTCATTGTTACAGTCAAGGAGGGCAATGTCAGGTCAGGCCCCGGTGTCAACTATGACAAGGTCGGTTCTGTTACCCGTGAGGTTATACTGAGACAGGTGAAACGTGAGGGGGACTGGATCAAGTTCTCACATCCCAAGCTGCAAGGGTGGATCCACAGAAAACTGATATGGCCGTGATCAGCCTGCTGTAACTTTTTCAACCTTTTCCTGGAATGAAACAGGCAGCCGCACCACCATGCCCGCCTTGTTCTGAAAGAGAAGATGGTGGCGCTGTATCCCGAAGAGAAAAAGGTCGCGGGTGATGGCGACATCCCTGCGGCAGTATTTCTCAATCAGGTCCAGGCGGCCCTCCTTGAACCACTGGAGCGCCAGCAGACCGTTGCCGCTTTTTTTCATGCCGAGGGTATGTTCCGCCAACCGTTCCAGGCTTAAACGGTAACCCAGCTGGCCGGAGATTTCTTCGAGGATGTCCAGAGTGGGCAGGCTGCTTAAGGGTCTGGATGTATAGGCGGAGAGAACACGGTTGTCAAACCGTTTGTTGTTGAATCCGACCACCAGGTCCAGGCTGAAAAGATGATCGATCAGACGGTCGATTTCATGCTCCTGAAAACGGAAGAATGTGTTTTCCCGGGAGTCAAACAGCACCGCCAGGCTGACTCCCATGCGGTCGGCCCGGTGCCAGCCGCCCGCCTCATGAGCTGAACGCCGTGTTTCCACGTCAAAGACGCCATATTTTTCCGGCAGGCGAAAGTCTTTTTCAGGTTCTGCAGAAAGAACCTCCTGCCGGGAAGATGCTTTCTTCCGAAAGGCGGCAGGCGATGGAGCCCTGCCCTCCGGCTGCCCCGGCCTGAGAAGCCCTGCCAGGAGATGTGCACAGGCATGTTTGTCAATGGGGCGGTTACCTGACCCGCATTTGGGCGAATGGACACACGAAGGACAGCCCGGGTCACACGGGCAGTCCCTGACCATTGCAAGTGTCTTCTGCAGAAGCTGTCCAGTCAGAGAAAACGCTTTTCTGGTCAGCCCTATTCCGCCGCTGCAGCTGTCATAGATGAAGACGGCAGGGTGTTCAAGCTGTTCGTGGAAAGGGTGTGAAATACCGCCGATGTCGTTTCTGTCACACAGGACAAGCAGGGGCATCAGGGCAATCATGGCGTGCTCCATGGCGTGGATGCCTCCCATGAAATGCATCTGTTTGCGTTCAACTTCTCTCTGCAGCGGTGCCGGTATGGTGAGCCAGATGCCCTCTGTTTCAAACTCCTGGGGCGGGAAATCAAAAGGAGCGTAGCCGATCACCTTCCGGCTGCCCAGAAGGTACCTGCGGTATCCGGTAATGGTTTCCGTTACCCGGAGTCTGCCGAAGCTCACCCGGCAGGCCCCGATGTTTTGTGTTTCAC
>JAJRVA010000105.1 GCA_024277485.1 Deltaproteobacteria bacterium
ACAGGGTGACCGGCGACGGGTACGCCCTGGTCGATACCCGGGGGTTGAAAGACATGCTGGACCGGAAGCGGGATATCACAATCTTTGATGTCCGCAACCCGGAAGAGTTTCAGGAAGTCCATATCCGGGGCGCCTTGAACCTGCCGGTCAGGCAGTTTGACGACTTTGCCCGTCTGCTGCCCCGTGATCTCACCCATCCGGTCGTTTTGTACTGCAACGGCGTCAAGTGCGGCAAGAGCAAAAAGGCGGCCGCAAAGGCGCTGGCCCTGGGCTATGTCAACGTCCTGGTTTACGCCCAGGGCATGCCGGTCTGGGAGGAAAAGGGTATGCCCATCTATGCCGGACCGGATTATGAGAAACGGATCGAGACCACCAGGATCAGTCCCGCCGACCTGAATATGCTGCTGAACAGCGGCAGCGATCAGTTTACCCTGGTTGACGTGCGCGACCCCGATGAGTTCGCCGAGGCGCATATTCCAGGCGCCGTCAACATTCCGGTTGCCGGTTTTGCCGCCGGATCCGGCGTCCTGGACAAGAAAAAACAGATCATTGTCTACTGCAATTCCGGCGGCCGCAGCTACAACGCCTACCGAAAGCTGATGAAACTTGGCTATAAAAATATCAACCAGGCCATTTTAGCGGACTGGCGGGAGGCCGGTCTTTCCCTGGAGCAGGGCGGTGAAAGTGGTTAAGTCCGTTTGGGCATGAAACCCGGTTCGGTCGTCAGGTGCGCCGTGGTTTCCTGACCCGCTTTTTCCTGATCTCCGCCTCGTCCCGGACGCGCCTGTCGAATTCTTCAAAGGGATCGGTTGCCGTGCTCATCACCTCCGGCCAACTGTCCAGCAGGTTGAGGTGTTCTGATGCCTGGAGCCAGGTCTCCAGAGGGATGCGACCGGCCTCCGGCCCGCCTTTTTCCATCTTCATGACGGTCAGCCGGGAAACACCCATGCGGGCGGCCAGGTCTTTCTGGCGGTCCTGCTTGAGCTGCCGGGCTTTCCGCATCCTGATACCCATGTTTTTGATTATTTCAGAAATATCCATAACGCTCAGCTTGAACGGGATTTGTTGAGCATAGCCAGATTTTGTCTGATGTCGGCCAGCAGTTGGTGGGCCAGGGGCGATGTCGCGCCGAGGCTGTTCAGCATTGTTGTATTGTCCGCAAGCGATTTCGCCACGCCATTTGCGGATTTATGCAGGCAGCGTAAACAGCGCTGCCTGGTCAGGCCGAACCGCTCACCCTCCCTGAGCAAGTCACCAGGGGTTATGTTTTCGGTTTTTCCGCCGACGGACAGGATATGTTCCCGCTGCCAGAGGTTGGGCACGATGTCGTAGGCCGGCGTCAGGCGGAATCCGTCCCGGGCCTGACTGTAGAGCATGGAAAAGTTTTTCAGATGATCGTCGCAGTTGCAGAGGATGACATTGACCACCATCTGCTTGAACAGGGTTTTGATATCATGCTCCGGGGTCACTGATACTTTTCTGATGATCTCTGCCATGGTCGCGTAGGGCAGACCCAGCTGGGCTTCGATTCCGATCAGTGACTGGAAGCTGAGGAAATGACGGCGTCCCCGGCTTTCGGCCAGGTCAAACCGGTGGACGGCCAGGGCGGTCCGGTTCTCTGCCGGATTGAGCAGGAAAAAATCCGGTACCTCCACACCTGCCTCCCTGGCGCAGCTCAGGCCGAAAAATTCGAGCCGGGCCACGAGGTTCTGGTCCGGATCCGTGATGCTCGGGAACTTGACCAGGTATTCTCTCTCACCGGAGCGGGCAAGGACCTTGGGCCGCGCCCCTCCGGCTGATGAGCCCCCGGAGACGAAGAAGTCCGGCAGGCCGGTCTTTCCACCATCCTTTTCAAATGACTCGGACGCGGCAAGGGCCTGGTTCATCATCTCCAGCTCCACAGGCACAACAGATCGTTCCGGTATTGCCGGGGAGGCGGCAAAGCCGATTGCCCCCGGTTCCGCCCACCCGGTAAGCAGGAGAAGGGCGATATCGTTTTCCCGGCCCACGTCGATCGTATGTCTGGCCTGGAGAATCCTTCTCCCCCAGGCATCGGGCAGGGCGTACTCCAGCGCACCCACAGGCCGGTTCTGGATTTGAGCCGGAAAACGTTGTCCTGCAGGGGCAGGTTGATTGGATCAAGTGGAAAGGCGCCGGGCATGGCTAACCAGGAAGACTCGTAGCGAAAGAAGCTCTGGACAGCGCCGTCAGCTGTTTTTTCATGGAGCAACCTGCCCACGGTTGCTTCCCGCCTGTCCGGGAGCCGCATAAAGATGTAGAGGTTCTCTTGCATATACCCTGCTAATGTTCTATTATGTCTATAATATATATCTTTATTTGTAAAATAGCAAGATAGGGTATAAAAATATATACCTTCTTCTTGTATGTGCTTCCCACAGTCGTAAGGCAGAGGTCTCGGTCACCCTGTCCGGCGCTGCTTTTTTTGCCAGCACATACAGTGCTGAAGATTCGGGTGTGCATTTTCGAGAATATTTCTCAACGCCAGGCCTGTATGTTCATGCAGCGGTGTCCGCTCTTGACCATTCCACTCTGTTTGTTTATATGGATTCCTGCAAAGACCTCCCTGTCCATCGGGTTCGGATCGGTATGGTGTCCGCAGACCGGCGCATCAGCCGCTGCCAGATAAATTTTTTCATGATTGGGGCGAGTAATATATGGAAAAAGCAAAGACGGAATCACTGACAATCCTCTGTCCTTCCGGGCTGGTTGCGCCGGATTTCTTTCAGGCCGTCGCCGCGGTGGCCCTGAAATATAACCTGACCGTGTACCTGAGCACGGCCCAGAACCTCCGGTTGCTTGATGTACCAGAAAGCGACCGGGAAGCCATCATGGAGGAGATGAGGCGCAAAGGAGCCCTGTTCAAGGGCGACATGAAATTCCCCTTGGCCAAAGTCTGCGTGAGTTCTCCGCACTGCAAACTGGGCAAGTTCGACACCTTTGGACTGGCCGAAAAGATCCGGCTCCGTTTCAAAGGGTATGAACAGATCAAGCCCAAGCTCAAGATCGCCATCAGCGGCTGCACGGCTGCCTGCTCCGGAGCGCTGACCACGGATATAGGTATTGTCGGCACTCCGGCCGGTCTGAACGTCCATGTCGGTGGCAAACTCGGCACCATTCCCCAGGTGGGGCGGCGCATTCTCAAGGGTGTGGACGAAGAGCGGGTGCTGGATGTGATCGGGGAACTGGTCTTCTTTCATTACCGCCATACCAGAACCAAACAGCGGATGTTCAAGCTGCTGAACGATCCTGATTTTCCCTATCCTGAGGCAGTTTAGCCAGCATATTTCAGCTGGATCACCGAGAAAAATTCAAGCACCACGTCTACGGCGGTTGAGTTTCCGGACAGACTCTAATCAGCGGGCATCAGCCGCGTCAGGGCACTGCCTTCATGTTTGAAAAGACCGGGGAAAAGATTCGTGAATGCGTCCGACACCGTGCATACTTTTCTCTCCGCCCAGGAAAATGGTCGCCACCATGGCGGCTGCAAGCAGGAGGCCGATGAGCAGTATAATGAGGTCTTCCTTTTTCATCCACGGACTGTCAAATTTGGTGGTTATTTCCCAGGTCGACGCAGAATTCACCAGTATCGGATTCCCGGCTTTGGCAATAATAACTTGGAAAAAGGCGTTTTTGCCTTCTGCACATTGATAATCTGCACTGTACACCTCACTTTTCAAGTCTACTTGCTCAAATCTATCATACACGGCAAAAGAAGGCAAAGGACGACCGGAAAGGGGCGTAGATTACGGGGGAATGAGACCGTTTCGCCGGCCGGTTGCAATTCTGTTCCCGGGAATTTGGCTTTTGTCGTGTTCTGGTCATGATTGCTATGGAGTGCGGACCGGACAAAATTCCCTTGACCGGGCAGTGGGAAATTATTATTACAGCCATAAATAGTTTTCAGGTGCCGCAGGAGGCTTAATAGGGAACCCGGTGTAAATCCGGGACGGGCCCGCCGCTGTGATCCTCGATCTTCCGGAAGGGAAGGATCTTTTTGGCCTGGAGTGCCACTGTCTGTTACGGATGGGAAGGCCGCCGAAAGGAGAGGGAAGTCAGAAGACCTGCCTGGAGACAAGTGGACAGCACTTCGTTTGGACCAGAGTGCTGTAAACGTATCTGTGGGAAAATCAGGGACCCCGGATCGATACATATCGGTCCGGGGTTTTTTCGTTACGGGCCGGAAACTGATGACCTGACCCTGTGCCTGAAATCCGGGTGCGGGAAAGGCGAAACGGAGGAAGGTAATGGAACGGAAATTGTATGGAATCAGCGCATTGATACTGGTGACGGCTGCATTGGGACCTGCTGCGGTACACGGTGCGGAAAACGTCAGGGTCATGGATGAGGTGGTGGTCACAGCCGGCCGCATTGAGCAGCCCAGGAAGGACGTAACCGCAAACATGACGGTAGTGAGCCGTGAAGATATCGAGCAGGCCGCGGCCCGTGATGTGGGCGACCTGATCGCCCAGTTAGGTTTGGGGCATATTCAGAAGTATCCAAGCAGCCTGACATCCATCGGTATCCGGGGTTTTCGCACCGATACCCACGGCAATGACCTGCAGGGCCATGTCCTGGTTCTGCTGGACGGCCGCCGGGCCGGAACCGGGAACGTGGCAAAAATCCTGACCAAAAACATTGAGCGTATCGAGATCATCCGGGGACCAGGTGCGGTCCAGTACGGTTCCAGCGGCATCGGAGGGGTGGTCAACATCATCACCCGTCGCGGCGCCGGCAACTCGGCCATGGTGGAAGCCGGGGCCGGGAGTTTCGGGGAATACGAGGGGTCAGTCGGTGGCACGGTCCTGAAAAACAACTTTGATTTTGCCGGAACCCTGACGCTCCAGACCATGGATGATTATGAAACCGGCGCCGGTGTTACCTATGACAACACCGGTTATGGCATGAAAACCGGTATCAGTGTGAATGCCGGATACTCCTTTGCCGAGGGCAACCGCGCGGGGCTTGTCTTTACCGGTTTCAAGGTGGATGAGGATGGCAATCCCGGCTATATCGGTTCCATTGACCTGGATGACTACACGGACAAGAGCAACTACTCGGTTGACCTGCGCTATGACGGTCGTGACGCGGGCGGCACTTACCAGTGGATGGCCCGCTACTTCTTCGGTCAGGATGAGAACGAGTGGAGTTTTCCCAGCGGGTCCAATCCGGACGGCTGGGATTTCGATACCACATCGTCCAATGATACCGACCAGCAGGGCGCCCAGATTCAGGCCAGCGGCGACTTCGGCATGGCGACTCTGACTACCGGTTTTGACTGGGTCAGGTACAAGGTGGAGAATTCCTGGACTCCGGAAGAGACGAAATATTCCAATCCGGCCCTGTTTCTTCTGGGCAAGGCGGGCCTGCTGGATGATCGCCTGGTGGTGACCGCGGGGCTCCGCTACGATTGGTACGATGTCGAGGTGACCCGGCCGGCAGGTCGGGATGAATCGGAAAGCCATTTCACTCCTTCCATAGGCCTGGCCTGGCTGGCGCTCGATACCCTGAAGCTGCGGGCCCGGTATGCAGAGGGATTTGTCATGCCGTCGGCTGACCAGTTAGCGGCCGACTATGTGAACTGGGGGACCAGGACCGTGGGTAACCCGGACCTTGATCCGGAAACATCAAGGACATACGAGGCCGGACTGGATTTCGACAGGTCCGGATTTCGCGGTTCTCTGACATATTTTGTAACCGACTTTGACGATAAAATAACCACCACCTACGGCGCAGACGGTTCCCAGACCTGGATCAACCTCGGCTCCGCCTCTATTGATGGCCTGGAACTGGAGCTGGCCTATGATATCGGCGTGCCCCTGAATCTTACCTGGGAGCTGAAACCATACCTGAACATGACTATTTTGACCAGGTACGAAGATGATGAGACCGGTGACGACCTCCCCTACATCAGCGGAAACACTTTTTCCACCGGTCTGGTCATGGCAGACGGCAGGGACTGGCTCTGCCGTTTCAACGTGGCTTACACCGGCAGCCAGGATGTCAACGATTGGGCTTCAGGGGCCTTCCCCGTGCCCGTGGTGGAGATGGACAGTTTCGTGGTCGCCGACCTGGTGGGGAGCTATCGTTTTTTCAGGAGTGAAAAGTACGGCAGCTGGTCGGTACGCGGCGAAGTTCGAAATCTCTTTGACGAGGACTACGCCTATGTCCTGGATAATCCCATGCCGGGCATAAGCTTTTTTGGCGGATTGCGCTGGGAATACTGATCAGGTAGTATACGCCTGACAGCTTCCGCCTTCGGCCTGAAAAACAACAGGAGATGAATATGCGTGCATGGGAGGTGTTCCAGAGCGGCGGGCCGGTCATGTGGCCGCTCTTGGTCTGTTCGCTGCTGGCCCTGACGGTCATCATTGAGCGGTCCCTGTTCTGGCTCAGCGTCCGGCAGGGCCGAGACCGCCGCCTTGCCGGAGAGATACTGGACCTGGCAGCTCGTGGCGACTGGGACGCCATTCGTGAGCGTACCAGCGGCAGCCGTGATTTCGTTATCCGGGTGCTGGTCTCCGGCATCCTGCATCGCGACTATGACATGGGCCGGGCCATGGAGGCCGAGGCAGAGACCAGGGTCCGCCTGATGCAGCGATTCATGGGCGTGCTGGACACCATGATCACGATCAGCCCGCTGCTGGGCATCTTCGGCACAGTGCTGGGCATCATTACCTCGTTCAAGATGCTGGGCATGGCGGGGATTGAGGATCCCCGCGCCGTGACCGGGGGCATTGCTCAGGCCCTGGTCACGACCGCGGCCGGTCTGGGCATTGCCATCATGTCCGTCTTTCCCTACAACTATTTCAACAGCCGTGTGGACAAGGCGGCCCACGAGATGGAAAAGTATGCCACCAGCCTGGAACTGGCCTATGAACGATACCTGGGCGCCCGGGAGGAGGGTGGATGCGACTGAAGCACAGGCCGCGAAGCAGACCGGCCCGGATCGAGATGGTGCCGCTTATTGATATTGTTTTTTTGCTGTTAGTGTTTTTCATCTATGCCATGCTGTCCATGGCCGTACACAGGGGGATGAATGTTGACCTGCCTGTTTCGGCACGTTCGGTGCAGTCCCCGGAATCGAAGCTGTCGGTTTCCGTGACCGTGGACCGGGGCCGGGTTCGTCTTTTCCTGGACCGGGAGCAGGTCAGCGCGCAGGAGCTTGAGAACCGCCTGCGCGCCTGGAAGCCTGGCCGGGATGATGCCGCAGAGGTCCTCCTTTTCGCTGACCGGGCGGTCTCGTACCAGCAACTGTACCAGGTCCTTGACAGGATCAGCGCTGCCGGTGTTACCGCAATTTCCCTGCAGGCGGAACCCAGGAGGTAAAGTGTGCCGCGGATTGCCTGGGCCTTCGTGTTCGCCTTTGTGGCCCACCTGTTGCTTTTGCGGCTGCCCATGCCGGTGAGCGAGGAGCCGCAGCTGACCCTGGCCGGTTCGACCGGGGTGAGCGTCCGGATCGTTCATTCCCGCCCGGAAGAGACAGACAGGGTGGTTCCAGAACCTGTGCCGGAGCAGGAACCACAGGTGCCGGAAGAGCCGCAAGATGTAGCAGCGGCATCCCCCCGGCATCCTGAAGAAAAAGTCAGCAGGCAGGAGACTGGGGAAGAGGCCGTGGTTGAAAAAACAGCAGCTGTCGTTGACAAGGGTCGGCCTGCTGTTTTTGCAAACACCCAGGTACGGGAAGAGAAAAAAACACAGGTTACGGAGGCTGAGCAGCCCGTTCCCATTGCCGGGAGGGCTGAATCCGCAGAGAGCGGGACGCCGTCGGCACAGGCAATCCTGCAGGCCGAACCCCTGACTTCGTTCAACCGTCCGCCTGCCTACCCGGTGCTTGCCCGGCGCAGGGGCTGGCAGGGAACAGTGCTCCTGGAAGTGGATGTGGGCCGGGACGGCCTGGTTCAGGCGGTCCGGATACAGACCGGCAGTTCCTATTCCCTGCTGGACAGGGAGGCAATGGAAGCGGTGCGGCAATGGCGTTTTACGCCGGGATCCCGAAACGGGACAGCAGTGGAGTCAAAGGTGCTGGTTCCTGTTCATTTTATGCTCCAGAGTGAATGATGACTCTGCAAACAAGAAGCGTGAGGGGACTGATTTGATTTTTCCTGGTTTAAGCAGTGGACAGAACAATTCTCGTAAAAAGCCGCGAAAAAAATTCAGTTCCCAGACCCTGGCGGAAAAATTTAACCTGTCTCCCGGGGTATTGGCCACCGGGTTGTGGATTTACCTGGTGTGCGTTTCGGTCTCTCAGGCCGCAGACACACGCCTTCTGCAGGACCAGGTCGGCCGGGAGGTCGAGGTTCCGGCTGCGCCGGGCCGGGTAATCGCCCTGATTCCGAGCCTGACCGAGATAGTCTATTCCCTGGGCCGGGGAGACCTGCTGGTCGGAGCAACCCGGTATGCCAATGAACCCGAGGCAGCAGCTGCTCTTCCCCGGATCGGGACGTATCTGTACCTGGATGTGGAGAGGATTGTGGCTCTGAAACCGGACCTGTGTCTCGGTGTCAGGGACGGGAACCCCGATCACCTGATTCGCCGCATCGAGGCCATGGGTATCCCTGTTTTTGCCTTTGATCCGCGTACCGTCTCCGAGATCATGGAGACGGTTACCCTGATGGGAGATCTTCTGGGCGCCCGGCAGAAAGCCGACCGGATAGTCGCTGCAATGCAGGACAAGCTTGATGCGGTTGACCGCAGGGTGGCGAATGTCAGTGCCAGGCCGGGTGTCTTTTTCATGATCGATGTCGCCCCCATGGTTTCGGCCGGCAGCGGGACTTTTATCGACCGGCTCATTACCAGGGCCGGGGGGAGGAACCTGGTCGGCAAGGTGACCGGGTATCCCCGCTATTCCTGGGAGGACATCCTGGTCATGCAGCCGGAAGTGGTCATTATTTCGTCCATGGCAGGCGGCTATACCGAGGAGCAGTTGCTGAAGCAGTGGCGGAAGTGGCCCCGTATTCCGGCTGTGCGGAACAATCGTGTCTACGTGGTCGACGCCGACCTCTTCGACCGGCCCGTTCCCCGTCTGGTGGACGGCCTGGTCGAGTTGACGGATATCCTGCACCCGGACAGTGGTGGCAGGTGATGCGCCGGAGCACCCCGAACCGGAGGCTTGTGCTGCTTCTGCCCGTCCTGGGGCTGCTGCTGCTCCTGGCGATTGTGCTTTCTCTTCTGGTCGGCTCTTCCACGCTCTCTGTCATGGATGTACTGTTGTCCCTGGCCGGCAGGGGAGTGAATGCTGATACCGCCGGGACCATTGTCTGGCGCATCCGGTTGCCCCGTTCTCTGCTGGCGGCGGCAGTGGGGGGCACCCTGTCGCTCGGGGGACTTGTTTTCCAGGCCCGGCTGCGCAATCCCCTGGCAGAACCCTATATCCTTGGTATATCAGGCGGGGCAGCCGTGGGCGCCATTGTGGCCATGCTGTCCGGCCTGGCCATGTTTCCCGGCGTAACACTCAGTTCTTTTGCTGGTTCCATGGCAGTCATGGGCGCTGTTCTCCTGCTCACCCGGGGGCGGGGCACGGGCAGGAGCGACTCTCTGCTCCTGGCCGGGGTCATGCTCAACGCCTTCTGTTCGGCCTGCATCATGTTTCTGATTTCCCTGTCCGACAGTACCCAGGTGCACCATATCCTTTTCTGGCTCATGGGGGACCTGTCCATGGCAGAACCGCAGCAGATGTGGCTTTTTCTGCCGCTCGGGGCCTGTTTTTTTCTTATTTTTGTCTATGCCCGGCCCATGAATATCCTGTTGACCGGTGAGGAGTCCGCAGCCGCTCTTGGTCTGCATCTGCGCAGGGTGACATGGGTCCTTCTGGGGACCACCTCGTTCATGGTCAGTCTGGTGGTGAGCCAGGCCGGACTGGTTGGTTTTGTCGGTCTGGTGGTGCCTCATTTTTTCCGCCTGCTGCTTGGGCCTGACCACCGGGTTCTGGTGCCGGCATGTATTCTTGGCGGCGGGGCGTATCTTGTTCTGTGCGACCTGCTGGCACGCTCTCTGCCGGCGAGCGGGGAAATGCCGGTGGGGGTTATAACCGCCATGATCGGCGCACCTCTTTTTGTTTTCATGTTATGGCGGGCCCGGGAATGAAAGGTGTGCTCTTCGACAATATAACAGTGACGGCAGGGAAGAAAAAAATCCTCAATGGTCTTTCCTGTACAGTACGGGAGAATGATTTTTTTGTCATCATCGGCCCCAACGGCGCCGGTAAAACGACCCTGCTCAAGGTGCTGTGCGGGCTGCTGCCTGCCGCATCGGGAACAGTTTCCATCCTGGGACGCCCGCTGGGGAAGTACAGCAGAAGGAAACTGGCAGCAACGGTTGCCCTGGTGCCCCAGGACATGAGTCTTGAATTTTCGTTTACTGTTGAGGAAACCGTGCTCATGGGGCGTGCTCCTCATCTTGGCCTGCTGGAGCAGGAGCAGGTGAAAGATTACACCATTGCCAGGGAGGCGATGCGTTTTACCCAGGTAGATCATCTTGCAGACCGTCGTCTTGATCAACTCTCCGGCGGGGAGCGGCAGCGGGTCATGATCGCCCGCGCCATCTGTCAGCAACCTCGAATCATGCTTCTTGATGAACCTACCGCAGCCCTTGATCCGGCCCATCAGCTGATCGTCATGCAGCTTATGCAGCGGCTCAGAAAAGAAGAAAACATCACTGTGATCATGGTCTCCCACGACCTGAACCTGGCCGCCATGTTCGGCAGTCTCATTCTCCTGATCAAGGATGGAAAGGATGTTGTCACTGGTCAGCCCGCAGAGATCATGACCCCGGAAAACCTGCAGCAGGCCTATGGCTGTGCCATGCATATCGATAACCATCCCTTGACCGGAACCCCGAGGGTCAGCCTGGTCCCGTCCTGACCTTGACGTCATATGCATGAAACTGTATAATTATGCATACAGGAGGTTAATTATGAGAACTACACTGGATTTGCCGGAAGATTTGCTGCAGGAGGCCATGAAGGCCACCCGTATTCAAACAAAAACCAAAGTAATAATTACCGCACTTGAAGAATTGGTTCGGAAATCAAAAATTTCCGGGTTAAAAAAATTTAAGGGAAAAATTGACATGGACATTGACATGAACACTCTTCGGGGTCGTGCATGTCGGTTTTAGTTGATACATCAATATGGATAGAATATTTCAGAAATGGAAATAATCTTGAAAAACTTGATTACTTTATAAATGAGAACCTTATAGCAACAAACGATCTGATACTTGCAGAACTCATCCCATTTCTCAAAATCCGAAATCAGAAAAAAGTTATCCTGCTACTTCACAATATTAAGAAGTTAGACCTCATTATTGACTGGGATAACATTATTGATTCGCAGTATAAATGCCTCAAAAACGGTATTAATGGAATTGGAATACCCGACTTGATCATTGCCCAAAATGCAAAGCAGAATTACTGTGAAATCTACACTCTTGACAACCATTTTCGTTCCCTGGAAGATGTGCTTAATGTTCAACTGATCTCTTGAATAATGATCTTTACCAAGGAGGAATGATTATGGATCATGCTATTGTTACAGCCCTGGTTCAGGGCTGCTCGGTGCGGAAGTTGTCAGGCAGTTGGTCGAGGAAGACAGGGAAAAGCCGGTGATCATGGACACTAACCCTGCCCCGATCAGCCTGTAACGGTCGGGAGGCCTATTCCGGGGGCCCGGATTGACTTTGACGTCAATCCAGAGTGGGACTGGAAGCCCAAATACGACACTTTGATAAGGTTATTGATATCTACGTGAAGGCATTGGACAGGTAAAAGGGAAGATGGAGATACAGGCAGGCGGCCGCCCAGGGACTGTTGCTGTTATTCTTGCCATGTTCGGCACCTCGGTTGCGGAAGCACTTCCTGCCTTGCTGAACATCCGGGCACGGATGGCCTCCGCCTTTCCGGCCGCCACCGTGCAGTTTGGTTTCAGCTCCGGCATTCTTCGGCGTATCTGGCATGGACGGGCAGGCGACCGGGATTACCGGGCCGCCCATCCTGAAATACCAGGAGAGGTATATGATGTTGGGGCGCCGCAGGATATTGTTGCGGATCTTGCCCGGCAGGGATATGAAGCAATAGTGGTGCAGCCGATTTACATGACTCCGGGAGATGAGTACCGGGACCTGCTCGACGCTGTGACGCGGGCCAGTGATAAGAACCTGACAGAGGCGGCGCGGTCGGTCGTGGGTCGTCCCGCTCTCGGGCTATTTGAAACCGGTCCGCCAGCAGGCGAACTGGAGGCTGTAGCCTGGGCATTGACTGCTGATATTGAGTATGCCCGCAAAAAGAGGGCGGCCCTGCTTTACATGGGGCACGGCGGCATAGAGGCGCCACAGGTGACCGATAGGGTCTACACGGCGTTTGCCGAGACCATGGCCGGGCTTTTCCCGGAGATTTTAGTCCTGGTGGCAACCGTAGAGGATGGTGGTCTGGGACTGGACACTGCTCTGGTCCGGCTCCGTGAGCAGGGTGTCTCCCGTCTGGTTCTCAAACCGTTCATGATTGTGGCCGGCAACCACGTGCGCAGGGATATGATCGGTTATGGTCCCCGGGGATGGAAGGGCAGGCTGGAAAAGGAAGGATTCTCGGTAGATCCTGTATTGACCGGACTGGGTGAAATGGATACGTTTGCCGATATTTTCGTCCGCCATGCTGCCGATGCTGCAGCAGAGGCTGGTATTCAACTGTCCTGAGAGGCATTAAGGATCTGGAGAAAAGATGTCTTCATATATTCTGGTAACAAATGATGACGGTGTGCATGCACCGGGTATCAAAGCGCTGCACGATGCCGTCCGCCACCTGGGACGAGCGGTGATCGTGGCGCCGGAACGCGACAAGAGCGCGGTCAGCCATTCCCTGACCATGAACCGGCCGCTGCTGGTCCGGGAACTGGAACCGGACGTCCATACCCTGGACGCTACCCCGACCGACTGCGTTACCATCGGCATGAACAAGATCCTGCCGGAAAAGCCTGGTCTGCTGGTCTCGGGCATCAATCCAGGCGCCAACCTGGGCGACGACATCAGCTATTCCGGCACCGTGTCTGCCGCCATCGAGGGAACCATGTACGGTATCCCGTCCCTTGCCTTTTCCCTGGCCGGCGAGGCTCCCTTTGATTTTGAGACCGCTGCGGCCGTGGCCTGGAAACTTGCCTCCATGGCTTTGCAGTTTGGCCTGCCTGAGAAGACTTTGCTCAATATCAATATTCCCCAGCGGCCGCCCGCAACGATCCGGGGCATCCGTTTTACCCGCCAGGGTCGGCGGGTCTATAAAAATGCCATCCAGGAAACCTATGATCCCTGGGGGAGGAAACATTACTGGATCGGCGGCGGCACGGTCCGCTGGTCCGGTGGGAATGAAACTGACGAGCAGGCCGTCAACGAGGGATATATCTCGGTTACCCCAATCCAGCTTGACCTGACCAATCATGAGGGCCGGGATTTCCTTCAGGAACACTGGAAAATGTAGCATGCCGTTTCTGGGAGCGCATGAATCTGTATCAGGAGGCCTTTACAGGGCCTTTGAGCATATCATGGCGGTAGACGGTGAGTCTCTGCAGATCTTTACCAGAAACCAGCGCCAATGGAATGCCCCGCCTCTTTCTGATGAGGAGATACGGCTTTTTCGGGAAAAATGGGAAGAGGCCGGGAAGATGCCGGTGGCTTCCCACGCGTCATATTTGATCAACCTGGGCAGCGGTAAGGAGGAGCAGGCCGCCAGGTCGGTTGCCTCCTTTACCGGGGAACTCAGGCGGTGTGACAGGCTGGGCATCGAACATGTGGTCATCCATCCCGGCAGCCACGGCGGAGCAGGGATAGAGACAGGGCTGGCCAATGTGGTCCGGCACCTGGACGTGGTTTTTGCCAAGTTGGGGCCGGATTCACGGGTCACGGTCCTGCTTGAGACCACTGCCGGGCAGGGGACCGGGCTCGGCAGCCGCTTTGAGGAGCTTGCCTGGATCATCAATACTTCGGC
>JAJRVA010000106.1 GCA_024277485.1 Deltaproteobacteria bacterium
CTCATTTCCGGCATCATCTCATCGGAAATAACCATGTCGACTTCATTGCGATCAACAAAGGTCTCGGCTTCCTCCGGGTTGGTGAAAACATGGACCTTATACGTCCTGCCCAGAAGAATTCTCAACTCTTTCAGAATGAATTCCTCATCGTCAACAATGACGATGACAGCCTTTTTTTTCGTCTCGGTTTTTTCCTGTGTCATCCTGTCCCGTTCTAAAAGATCTGTTTTGGTGATTTTTTCATTTCCCTGCGGTTGGGAGGGATTTCAGTGCTGATATGGACAGTGAAGGTCGTCCCCACTCCATATTCACTCTCTACCTTTATCCAGCCGCCATGGGCCTCCACAATAAGGTGTGAAAGATTCAGCCCTAGGCCGGTTCCCTCCCCGAACCCCTTGGTGGTAAAAAACGGATCAAAAATCTTGGAGACAATTTCTTCCTTCATCCCAATGCCGTTGTCCCTGAATACCGCTTCAAGCTGGCCGGACTTCTTGTTATAGTGCGTTGAAATAGTAAGTATGGCCTCGTTTCTGGGCAGTTTCTTTTCCTTGAGGGCATCCCGCGCATTAATAATAAGATTAATAAAGACCTGGCCCAGTTCCTGCGGCATGCCGTAGAATTCAGGCAGATCAGGGGCAAGGTTCAGGTTGACGTCAATATCATACTTGACCTGGTTATGGGTCAGCGTCACCGCATCGTTGACAATCGAATTCAAATCGGTCTTGGTGAAGTCATCCTCAAAGTGCGCCATCCTCTTGGTGCTCTTGATGATCTTGCTGATCCTGATGACCGACTCTATGTTTCTTTCCGCGATATCGTCTATATCATCCAGGACAAGATCCAGGTCAAGGTCTTCAACCAGCTCCATGAGATGGTTTCTGTGTTCGATAAGATCCCCCTCCGGATTGGCAAAACATTTTTTGAGTTCATTGAGGAACTTCTTCACATACTCGGCATTCATCTTCAGGCCTTCCATGGAGAAGCCGATGGCCTGGGCGGGATTGTTTATTTCATGGGCGATGCCGGCAACCATGGTACCCAGGGAAGCCAGTTTTTCCTGCTTTATCAGGTGCTCCTGGCTTTCCCGTAATGCCCTTTCCGCCTTCTTGCGGCCTGTCAGGTCGCGCACCATGACAATGACCAGGTGGTCTTCATCCTGCTGTGTCTCGCTGAGCGATATCTCAACGGGAAAAACCGATCCATCCTTCCTGCAGCCGGCAAGCTCATAGGGGGTGTTGATGACCAGGATGAAATCCTCATCATGGCAGTCATCCCTCCCCCGCAACTTTCTGAACTCGTCCGGCAGGCGGAACAGGTTGTAAATACTTTTCCCGACAACTTCCTCCTGGTCATACCCGAACATCCTGGTTGCCGCAGGATTAAGGGACTTGATCATGTGGTTCTTGTCCAGGGTTATCAGGCCGTCCAGCATATTGTCAATTATTGACCTGGTGCGTGATTCCACCTTTTCCCGTTCGCGGATCGACAGGGTCAGCCAGTATGTGCCAAGAAAAATACCCGCCATTCCCAAGAGCCAGAATGTGATATGCGCGGCAGACGTGGCAATGTTATGTGCCCTGGCAATACTCATGAGCGGGGTAAGGGGAATGGCGACACTGATGCCGCCGCGGATATCTCCGACTTCGTACCCCTGGACTGCGTGGCACTTCAGGCATCCCTTCTCGGTAATCATCGGCCGCATATACCGAAGATAGGGGATGCCGCCGATTTCCTCCACCGAAACAGCCTCGGTTTCCCCCTGGTCAAAAGATTCAAGCGCCACTGTCTCCCAGGGATCGGCGGCGTTTTCCGGGCGCACCGGGTCAAGGCTTGTAATATGTTCAATGGGGCCGGAATCACTGGCCTGCATGCCATATACCTGCCTGATCATGTACTCCGGATTGACAAGGGTCAGTTTTTTGCCTGAAGTGGTTGTAACCTGGGAGCCTGGTATATGTTTCAGGTAGGGGTTCGGCTGGGTCTTTTTGGTTATGGGGACAAAAACACCATCATGCTGGGTGGCCCAGCGGTGATAAATCAGGTCCTTCTCGTAAACCGTCTTTGCCTCTATGGTGGCCAGTTGGATGGTCTCATTCTTCTGACGGTTGATATTCCAGAACAGTGAGGCTGCCATAATGACAGTGCCCATCAGGACCCACACTGCCGCCAGGCCCCAGGTATACGGAATAAGCCGCGTCGATTTTATTTTCATGTGTACCTCGGGGCAGTCCGCAAAACCCTATTCCTGGATATCTGGGCCGGATATTTCATACGATGCGATTTTTCGCCTCAGGGTGTCTTTGGATATTCCCAGTTCCCTGCATGTTTTCATCTTGCGAAACTCGTTACGCTTGAGTGATTCAATGATGGCTTTTCTTTCCATCTCCTTCAGGGTCAGGGTGCCGGAAATGCTCACCCCCTCTTCCCTGTCCCTGATCAGCCATTCAGGCAGATGGTGTGGCCTGATCAACCCTTCGTGGCAGAGGATAAAAGCGTACTCGATTATGTTTTCAAGCTCACGGATATTACCCGGATAGTCATGATGAACAAGAATGGACAGGACCTCTTCCGAGATGCCCTCAACATGGCGGTCCCGCTGACTGTTGAACTTGTTGATGAAATGTTCCACCAGGAGCGGTATGTCCTCCATCCTCTCTCTCAGGGGCGGCAGATCAATCTTGACAACATTGAGGCGGTAATAGAGGTCCTCGCGAAACGTCCCGTCGGCAACCATGGCCTCCAGGTCCCGGTTCGTCGCGGCAATGATCCGCACATCTGTTTTCACCGGCTTGTTTGAACCCAGCGGCTCATACGTCTTGGACTGGATTACCCGAAGCAGCTTGACCTGCATGGCCGAAGAAATGTCGCCGATTTCATCAAGAAAGAGCGTCCCCTTTTCAGCGGCGGCAAACCTGCCTTTCCTGTCTTTTCTGGCATCGGTAAACGCACCGGCCTTGTAGCCGAACAGTTCGGACTCGAGGAGGGTGTCCGGCAGGGCGCCGCTGTTCACCGCGACAAAGGCATGATCTTTCCGGTTGCTTTGCGAATGAATGGAATTGGCGATCAGTTCCTTGCCGGTACCGCTTTCACCAAGCACCAGGATCGTCGCGTCACTCTTGGCAAACTCCGGCAGGACGGACAGGATCCTCCGCATCCTAGCGCTCCTGGTCAGGATGCCTTCTTCCGCCCCCTCCCGGGAAAGCTTGCTGCGCAGTTCCGTAATCTCCGTCAGGTCGCGGATGGTTTCTACGCCCCCAAGGATGTTGCCCCTGTCATCGGTCAGGGCGGTGGCAATGATATTCACCGGAACAGCCGTGCCTTCCCGGCTGGTAATCTGCAGGTTTTTTGCAGCCGGGCTTAACCCGGATCCCATTGCCATCTTCATGGGACAGTTTTCCGTGCCGCAGATTTCAGTGCAGAATATTTCCTTGCATTTTCCGCCGAGAACTTCCCGGGCAGTGTACCCGGATATCTTTTCCAGGGCCCTGTTAAAGGAGGTAATCCGCAGGTTCCGGTCAACGGTAAAGACGCCGTCTGTGACACTGTCCAGGATAAAACGATTCTGGATCAAGTCTGTAACATCCCGGAAACTCTGGACCCCGCCGATCACTGCTCCACGGGTATCAATAAGAGGCGCTGCCCTGACACTCACAGGCAGGGTATCTGCCCGGGACGTACTGATATAGACACATTCCTCCACAACCGGCTGCGCGGACAAAACAGCCTGCACCAGGGGGGTGCTCTGCTGGGCCGGTTTTTCCATGCCGCCATAAAAAATATCCAGAAAAGATTTACCCAGCACCTCTTCCTGGCTGAATCCGGTGAGCTGTTCCGCAGCCTTGTTGAACATGGTAATATTGTATTCCATATCCACAGTCACCACCCCGTCAAAGACACTGTCCAGGACCAGCTGCCGCTGGAAGAATTCCTGGATCTCCTGAAATGACTGGACCCCGCCGACCAGTTCGCCGCCATTGTCTGTCAGGGGCGATGCATTCACCATGACAGGAAGCAGGCGATCTCCGACCTGCAGATACCGGGTCAGTTTCGTCTGGGGACGTTTGTCGGCCATCACCTGGCAGATAACGCAGAAATCCTCTTCTGCCGGGGAGTTGAAAACCTCGGCGCACGTCTTGCCCAGCGCCTCGTTTTCCCTGACCCCGGAAATATTTTCAGCTGCCTTGTTTATGGATGTGATTTTGAGATCTTTATCAACCGTGAATACGGCTTCGGTGAGATTGTCAAGAATCAGCTTACGCTGAATTGCGTCGCTGAAGATGGCCGAAGTCAGCTTATGCAGCGTCCCCAGAACATCTGAAAGCTTTTCATCTTTTTTCATGTGAGGCACCTGTCCCAGGCGGGCGATTATTCAAGCAGGTGGATTTTCCGTCTTGTTCGCGCAAAAAAAAATGCATCCCGAGACACACAAAAATACCAGACTGTCCCCTCGAACCACGAGATGCCTGTGCACTTACAAGAACATCCACTATTCATTTTGCTTACAGAATTTCATCTGAAAAGGCAAGGGAAATGGGGATTGAACCATTTCCGTCTCAGCCGGACAAGGGAGCCTGCCCCCCGGGGTGAAAGAGTGTTTCCCAGGTCGCCATCAGGCTTGATGCTGTCATGCAGGTAGCTGATACCGGTTTTGTCGATCATTTCAACTTTTGGTACCAAAGTACAATAGACGGAAAACGTGCACGACATATAATACAATTAAGTAAAGTAGGAGAAAAATCTATTTTTTGAGCTGACAAGCAGAGACAGCACGCAACTGTTTTGCCTATAAAAACATCGCACATTCTGAACGCATAGAGGGACACCATGGCTGACAACGAAAACACAACAAGCGGTTCATCAGAGGTTACGGCAGTAGGAACTGTTCATATAGCCCATGGTGCTGTCACGGCTGTCTCGACAGATGGAACAGAAAGAATACTGACTGCCGGCAGCCCGGTATTTGCCAACGAACAGGTCGTTACGGGACAGGACGGCATGGCATCAATTTTTTTTAACGATACCGCCCAGACCCAGCTTGATATCGGCAGGGAATCCAGTGTAGTCCTTGATGAAGATGTCTATCTTGGTGTTCCCCCGGAAGACATCTCCGAAGTAAGCGCCGAGGTTGAAGAAATCCAGCAGGCATTGCAGGCAGGTGAGCTGGATCCCACGGCCACCTTGGAAGCACCTGCTGCCGGTGGTGGAATAGCCGCCGCTGGTGGTACCAGGCAAATCATTACTGAAAGCCAGGACCTTGATGAACAGGAAGTTACATCAGGTGCCGAGACAAGAGGTGTCGGATATGACTTCCTGGATCCTGATATCCCTGAAACTGTAGGGGAAGTTTCTCCTGCGGCATCTTTTGTTCCTGGTGAACCTGATGAAGAACCTGGTGATACTGATACCGATACGGACACCGACACGGATACCGACACGGACACCGATACCGACACGGACACCGATACCGATACCGATTCGGATACTGACACGGACACCGATACCGACACGGATACAGACACGGACACCGATACCGACACCGATACAGACACGGACACCGATTCGGACACCGATACCGACACCGATACGGACACGGATACCGATACAGATACTGATACGGACACGGATACCGACACGGACACCGATACAGATACGGATACTGATACCGACACGGATACTGAC
>JAJRVA010000107.1 GCA_024277485.1 Deltaproteobacteria bacterium
AACGGTGGTTAAATTGAACGGACCTCTTGTTGTCAATGGGAATGTGTTGAATTTTGCGATCAGTCCCGACTCCAGCCGGGTTGTTTATCGTGCTGATCAGCAGACTGATGGGGTATATGAACTTTACTCCGTACCCCTTGGCGGCGGAACAGCGGTTAAATTGAACGGACCTCTTGTTGTCAATGGGAATGTGTTGAATTTTGCGATCAGTCCCGACTCCAGCCGGGTTGTTTATCGTGCTGATCAGCAGACTGATGAGGTATATGAACTTTACTCCGTGCCCCTTGGCGACGGAACGGTGGTTAAATTGAACGAACCTCTTGTTGCCGATGGGGATGTGTCGTTGAATATTATAATCAGTCCTGACTCCAGCCGGGTTGTTTACCTGGCTGATCAGCAGACTGATGGGGTATATGAGCTGTTTGGCGTGTACGATGATTCCTTCGCACGCTGGAGCATTCTGCCCCTCTTCATGCCGGCCATTCTTTCAGGGACATTGCAGAAGTAAGAGGCGCCCGGGTGGATGAAAAACGCAAGGGGAGTTCTGGGTAATTCCGTAATTCCGCGTAATTCCGGGGACATCTTACTATTTTTTCATACAGAATGAAAGTTACTGAACTTAGAGGATACTTGTCTTCCCCTTGTCCTTCCTTCTTTTCCAGAAGTGGAAAGCGTTTTTTTCATGCTGTTCTGACAGGATTCTTCCGATAGGCGGGACTGGGCGTGCCGTCAACATAGATGCCTTCCAGGTAGGAGAGTTTTCTCGGCAGTTGCTGCACCGTACCTCTGGTTATAAGAAACGTTGCCCTGCGCCCGACAGTCAGAGTTCCCAGCCTGTCCATGCCGAAGAATTCAGCGCCATTTCCGGATGCACACTGGATGGTCTCCTCCCGCGAATAGCCGGCCTTGATGAACAACTTCATTTCTTCGGCCATTGACTCGCCATGGAGTATGCCGACACTGCCGGCACCGGTTCCAACAGCCGTTGTCACACCCAATTTTCTGGCAAGGCGGAGTAACGTCAGTTGTTCGGCAACCATTTTTTTCCAGAACGCCTCTGCACCGGGGACCTGTTTTCCCGGGGCCACATAGCGCAGGGAGAACCGGCAGAACGCTTCTCCGCCTGAACCTGCAGCGTCAAGACTATTCCTGGCCCGCAATACACTGGGAATCCACAATACTCCCATATCCGCCATTTTTCTGAGATTATTCTCGCCCATACCGTATCCCTGTTCAATGGCATCACACCCTGCTGCAAGCGCCTCCTCCACCTGTTGCGGGCCATTGGCTGTTACCATTGCTTTTTTCTCTCCTCTGTTCTGCAGAATGCGGCACAGGTTCTCATAGCTAAGCTGAGGAGATGGGGCGTTCTCGTCTTCGATGTTACCGGAATAACTGAGTTTAAGGAAATCACCGCCTGCCGGATTGCTGGCGGCACAATGGTTGTTTTGACGGGGACGGCAGGGTATCCGGATGTCAACTCTACTCCCCCGGGTCATCCCCTTTTGGTGGTGTTCCAGCAGGTAGGTTATATCATCGCTGTCAGCTACTCCCAGCACGCCGTGCGCATGGCAGTCGTGAATATGTCGCGCCAGCATGGCAGTTTTTTCATGAAGGCCGGACTCTTCGGAAGACAACCGAACATCTCTGTCGATGGAGGGAGAACGTGACAGGGAGACGCAGCAGTCGATCAGGGTCGGCAGAATGGTGCAGTGTGAAAAGTCATCGACAACAGCCTTGTCATTGCGCGGCAGGTGCGCTGTGGAGTCAATGGCGGTAATAATGCCTTTCTCCACAGCCAGGAAGACATTCCTGAGCACACCGGCGCCGCTGCCGTCAATAAACCTGCCTGCCACTATGATCCTTGAGCCCCAATATTTCATGAGCTGCTTTTTGGTTTAATGTAACTGATCGGTTTTGTGTTCATAAAATGATCTTTACCGTATAAGTGGCCGGTACAGTCTGTTGATAGTAACGGAAGGTTTTTTTCAAAACCGCTCACCCTGTGAAACATACGGGTTAGAGTTCTCTGAAAGCAAAAGCCGGGACCCAAAAAGAGGTAGTCGAATATTGCGTCCCCAGGAATTATGGGAATTATGGAATTACTTTGGGTCACGTACAGGCCAGACCCAATAGTTCAATGATCTGTTAGAATCAACTCCTATGGTGCCGTCGTAAAAATTAACAAACCATGCGTTCTTGCTATCGGCAGGAAAAGTAGTGGATGGCCAGTAGTTCCATATGTGAATATTCAAGAATGGGTCACCTTCCGTGTCATGCTTTCCGTTCCCGACTGCATTAGAAACTGCGGGGTTCGCATGTGCATAATTTATCAGGCTTTGCAATTCCCTTAAACTTGGCAGACGCCATTCACCCTTTTTGGAGCCATCAGACAAACCATGATCGTTGCTGCTGTGAATATCCGATAGATCGTTGGCTGCCAGTAACGCCCCTTTCCATGTTCGGTTTAGCCAGCAACTTGCGTTCTGTAACCAGACCAGGCCGGTAAGGTTATCAGTGACAGTGCCGTTATTGTTATTCATAAAACGGGGCACGGGGATGACGGCGTCATTAAGCCAATCTCCATCCTGGCCTGTGCCATCACACGGTATCTCTCCATAATCTGAGGTGTCCTCGATGTACATTTGGTTATACCTGTATCCGCAACACGGGCAGGAGGCGCCGTGCCGAGCAAGCCTACGCCGTCTTGACTGGAAAATGTTTTTCCGGTAAGCACATCTGCTGTTACAGCATTACCCGACGGTTTCTTGCCACCCAGCGGAACAACCACAACCTTGTCAGCACAATGGTT
The DNA here is from genome assembly GCA_024277485.1 of Deltaproteobacteria bacterium. The sequence goes on from JAJRVA010000107.1 coordinate 2,813, forward strand.
ACAATAGTCAGCATTGGTACTACTTTTTTCATGATTCGTTTCCCTGTCCCTGATCTTTGTTATTAAAGTTTTTTTACATTTGATTTGATTTTATATTCTACCCTTTTAGTCGTTAATTTTCCACCTTTTACCCGGGCTTTAACATTTTTCATGAAAGAGTGTCTCTCTGTCATAAACGAGAGGCAGGCCGTGAAAAGGGCTTTATTCATCACCAGAGCAGTACCGATATGAACCAGGCATAGTGCTCTTGATTCATCGGCATTAGCGAAAGTTGTGCAGGGGATTTATGTAAGGGTGGCAGAATTAACCCTGTTCCGGAAATCTGGCTACTGAGCTTTTCTCAAAACCCGTTTGTCATCAATACGGATCGTCAGTTTAATCTTGTCAAAATATTCCATGAGCGGGATGGAGAATTTACGGGACAGGCCGGTCAGTTCCTTAAACCCCTGGGCTTCTATTTCGCCCTCACTGCGGATGAACTCGGTGATCTTGCCGGCCAGATTGTCTAACGTTTCCGCCGGGAAATAGAGCGCCTCTGTTATCTTGATCAGTTTTTTCTCCCGGAGCAACAGGTCAAATACCTGACCTACCTGGTTTCCTGGATATTCACTCAAGCGACTGAGTACATCCTTGAAGTTGGGCGGTTTCAGGCCGGCCTGTTGATAGATATCAAGTATTTCTTTTTTCAGGGCCTCCTCGTCAACCTGGAGTACTACTTCAAAATCCGCTAACCGTACCTCAGCCTTGTCCTGCACGATGATGTTCTTTTTAACAAGTGATCCCAGGGCGTACTGGAAAACCTTCAGGTCAGCCGGCGGCATGATGCCGGAGCGGAGCTCCTCTGTTTTCAGTCCGGATTTCAGGGGAAAATCAGCATGGTACTTCTGCAGGATCATCACTATTTTGTCTGTCAGCCGCTGCAGCACCGGCGCAGCAATCATTCTCTGCCGGTCTGAATCAACGATCAGTATCTGACCGGCTGAAACGGGTTTTTGGAGCTGCTTTTTGAGTTTCTTGCCGAAAAGTCCGAGCCGGGTTGCCAGCTGATCCAGGGTCAAACCCTGCTGGCCGGCTTCCTCAAGAAAAAGAAGCATACGCTCTTCGATGGTGCCGTCACGGTATACGGCAAAGACCTGCCTGTTTTTCTGCCGGTCCTTTTCCACAGCTCTCTTGCGCTTGATGGGGGCGTTGTTGAGAATAGTGCCTCCGCCGATGGTCCTGACCGGGGAATAGCTGCGCAGTACATACCGGTCCCCGGGCCACAGGGCCACCGGATCCTGCAGAATCAGCTGGATGTTGATGTCGTTTCCCGGTTCCACAGAATCGTCTTCCAGCATAATGATGCGCCCGGTAATTTCACGGGTCCCCACGTGGACCCGTACCTGGGTCCTGTTTTTGAGTTTTTTGGGGTTGGATCCAAGATAGTGGAAATCAGCATCTATCAGGGTGGAATTCACCAGGCTGCCGGGAGTAGCCGCGATGTCGCCGCGGTTGATGTCATTTTTCTCAACGCCCTGCAGGTTTATAGCAGTGCGGTGTCCGGCCTCCACCATGTCCACATCACGGGCATGGACCTGGATGCCGCGAATTCTGGCAACTGTTTGGGATGGATAGAACTCAACCTCATCGCCAACGGATATTCTGCCGGAAAGCGAGGAGCCGGTAATCACGGTTCCAAAGCCTTTCATGGTAAAGACCCGGTCAACAGCGAGTCGGAACGGGCCGTATTCTTACTGAAAAGTGAGGGTGGAGATTTTCCGGTCCAGGGCCTGTATGACCTCGTTAATGCCCTCGCCGGTCACGGAGGAAACCCGTAAAACAGGTGCGTCTTCCAGAAAGCTGCCCTGGAAGTATTCACGCACATCCTCCTCGACCATTTCCAGCCAGTCGGGGTCAACCATGTCAGTTTTGGTCAGGATTATGAGTCCGTCCCTGATACCCAGAAGCCGACAGATTTCGAAATGTTCCCTGGTCTGCTGCATGACACCTTCGTCGGCAGCGATGATAAAGGCAACCAGGTCCATGCCGGCCGCACCGGCTACCATGTTGCGGACAAATTTTGCATGACCGGGAACATCGACAATACCGATACGGTGGCCGCAGGGAAGATCAAGGTGGGCAAAGCCGAGTTCAATGGTGATGC
>JAJRVA010000108.1 GCA_024277485.1 Deltaproteobacteria bacterium
ATTCCATGGCCATGCTGTTTCCCGGCAACCCAGTCCCCTTCGTAGCGGGACGAATCAGGATATTCCATGATGCCACGTCCATGAACCCGGCCGTCCTGAAATTCACCTGAATATTTCCGACCGTCCGGCCAGGTCATCTCCCCGGGTCCCGTTATAACTCCATCGGTAAACGTACCTGTGTACTGCACTCCATCAGGAAAACTGATACTGCCCTGCCCGTCATACAGGTTGTCCTGAAAATCTCCCCTGTAAACAGTGCCGTCCGGGAGTTCAAGGGTCCCTTCTCCCTGTCGTTTTCCGCTGAAATACATACCGGTGTACTTTGTGCCGTCCGCGTATATCCTTACCCCTTTTCCGGCGGGCCCTCCGTTATGAAATACACCCGTAAAGCTCGACCCGTCCGGATACAGAAGTTTTCCTTGCCCCTCGATGATATTGCTGCGGAAATCACCAGTGTATTTCCTGCCGTCAGGAGAGGACAAGGTCCCTCTGCCGTCAAACCGGCCAAGCGCGAACTCTCCAGTGTACTCCATACCATCCGCCCTGGTCAGCGTTCCGGTACCGTCAATAACCCCGTTGCGGAATGTCCCTGTATAGATTCTGCCGTCCGGGCTTTTCAGTCTCCCTGCACCCTCGAATTTTCCCCTGACAAACCGGCCGGTATATTCAAGGCCGTCTGGAAAGACCAGCGTACCCTGGCCCCAGAGGTAACCGTTTCTAAATTCTCCAGTGTAGACACGTCCGTCCGCGCTCTCAAGACGACCGGCACCATTTCGACAGTCCCCTTCAACACAGGCAGCATATAGTACAGAAGGAAGAAGGAACACTGCCGCCAGACAGATACATACTTTTTTCATCATACCATCCATAATTTGTGTTATCATATTGCAATCATAGTCTTTTCCTTCAACTTATGCCAGAACCCTTTCCTGTATTTTTGCGCTGACCACTGAAGGGCGGCAATCCCTCCGCTCACCTGGAAAAAACTCCTGAAAATACCTTTACTCTCAGCGAAGCAGAAAACCTGTATGCCATGCAGGTTTCGGCACCCCTGTGCGTAATGACTAAATTCTTCTTTTTCTTGATTTTATTCCGTCTAATATGATTCAATGAACAGCGTAACAGAAATTTTCCAGTCAATATAATTTTTATCAGGAGAAATAAGGAGAAAAAAATGAGTATCCGCGTACGATTTATGGCGCTTATTGCCGTACTCAGTCTCATCTCGTCGATATCCCTGGCCGTTCTCAGCTATAAGTTCAGTGTTCATAACGCACTCGAGGAAGCCAAGGTCAAGGGAACCCTGGTGTACAACTATATGAATGCCTCACGTGATTATTTCAGGAAACACCAGCTTCCTGTCATCTATGAGGTAGCCGGCCGTGAGGAATTCATTCCAGAGCTCATGTCTTCCTTTGCCGTAACCAGGGGGGTCTTTGAGGTCTTCTCTGAATCAACGCCTGATTTTTTCTTTAAGCAGGCAACCAATAATCCCCTGGTGCCCAGCAACAAGGCCGACGACCAGGAGCTTGAAATCATAGCGGACTTTCACAAGGATCAGAAAAAAACGTATACTGAAGGGCAAATCCTGAAAAACGACAAAACATACTATTACTTTGCCCAGCCGATCCGGGTCAGTGATGAGTCATGCCTTGAGTGTCACGGCAACCCGGCAGAGGCCCCTGAAGAGCAGCTTGATATCTATGGTGAGGAAAATGGATACAACTGGGAACTTGGGGATACCGTTTCCGCTTTAATCGTTTACGTACCAATCCAGAAAACACTGGATAAGGCCAAAAAAGAAGCCGGGACCCTGTTTTTAGCAGGTACTGCCGGCATTGTCCTGCTGATGCTCCTTATCTGGATTTTCTTCAGCCGTTACATTGTCAAGCCGGTAATAATGCTTGAACAGCGGGCAACGGAGATCAGTCTCGGTAAAAACCTGAACGAAAGTATCGTCATCTCTGCCAGCGATGAAATAGGGTCTCTTGGAAGAGCGGTTGACAGACTGAGAATCAGCATTAAAAAGATGTTAGAGAGGTACAAGTAAGGGCATCCTGCAGTATTGCCTGCTTACCCGATAACTGTACCACAGGAAAATACACATTGAAACACGTTGAGCACGTTACCCGCTCAGGAGGACATCATGTTGAGCTGTAAAAAACTTTTGACCAGGCGGCTGATATACCTTGCCGGTGTATTCGTCCTGCTTGTTGCCGTATCGCCGGTCATTGCCTCTGACTACAAGTTTATGGAACCGGCAGACTTCAAGGTACGGCTTGACACCAAAACACCGACCATAATTGTCGACATCCAGAAAAAAAACGCCTACAAGGAGCATCATTTTTACGGCTCTGTCAGAACCTTTGCCTACCCGGCTAAAACAGACATGGACAAGGAAAGCCTGTTCCAGGCTGTGCGATTGTACGAAACAACCCAAAACGAGGTGGTTATCGTCGGTCCCCGGGGCGGCAGGGCGTCCCAGAGGTCGCATGACTACCTGGTGACACGCGGAATCCCGGAAGAAAAGATATTTATCCTGAAGGGCGGGATCAGGAAATGGCCGTACAAGGAAATGCTCCTGAATATCAAGGGCGGCTGCAAATAATTCCGTCCTGAACGCAGGTTTGCATCTGCATGGAAAGAGGAGGACCCGGGCTCACAGGAGGTGCTTGACCTGGGCCTGGAACTCCTCGGACAGCGCGGTGTCACCTATTTCTTCAACAAGCATTGTGATCAGTTCCGGCAACCTGGAAACAGATGGTGGTCCGTTCTGTCGCCACCTGCTGACATAGTCGGACATGACCATTCCAGCCACCGGACCGATGGCTGCGGCAAGGGCATTCTCGATCTCTTCAAAATACTTCTGCGCTTCTCCCTGGGCACCGGGTGCAGGATCTTTACTCCGGGCAGTATCCCGGCCTGTACTCTCCTGCCCGGCTGAAACCGGTCTTTCCAGTTCTTCCCGCATGTCTTCAGCAAGCATTGCCGCGGTTGTTGCAACAAGTGAACAGTTGGCCTCTGCATCGCAGATGGTCAGCAGAATGGCCCCGGTATGCAGCGGCAAACCCACCACCGAATACCTGTCAAAACGATAGTGCGCCGACTTGATATTCAGCTTATTCATTGTCCCCATCTGCATGAGGCGGACAAAATGGATGCCTACCTTCTCGGTGAGGTCCCGGGGCATGTCGGCATTAAAGTCGGAACAGAGCGCACCGTCTGCCTTGTCAAATATACAGGAACCGGATACACCTGGAATCACGGATATTTCGTCAAGTAATCGTCTCATGACACAGCCGGACTACTGGTCCCTGAGGGCCGGACCAAGTTTATCGGACACCTCGTCAACAGAACCGTTTTCGTCAAGCAGCAGGCCGATAATCACCCCGGCCCCGGGAACAATCAGGAGTGTCTCGCCACTCTCCAGAACCAGGTGGATGCGATTTGGCCCTTTGACATCCAGCACCTTACGCATCTGGATGCCGCTGACAATGCAGTAGGTAATGAAATCACCCATTTTCCTCTGCCTTGAAGACTGGGTGATCATCTTTCCCCGGCGGTTGAGCAGGAAATAATGTTTTATACCTACAATGGTGGTTATACTCTGAATTATATGCCGTATGGCCGGATCAATGTGGTCTTCCCCGGCAGGCTCCGGAATGACGGAACTGCCGGATTCACTTTCACCCTCAGGCCCGTCTTCCGTATCCCTGCCTTCCTCATCCTGCTGTTTAGCGGCATCGAGCAGGATATGGGCCAGCGGCAGATGAATGCGGCGCATGCGGTCCGCTGCATGTGTTACCCGAAAGGAGGGGTTGGCCCAGGATAAAATTGTATACGCAGCCCTCCGGCCTACCTCCTCTCCTGCCTGGCAGTCGATAAGCGTACCGTCTTCGAAGAAAAAACTTCCCTCAAGATCCCCGGTGCTGACCACAAGCGTACAGCTTTTCCGCTCCTGCTCCAGCATCTGCAGAAACGAGGAGAGCGAGACGCCGCCGATCAAACCTCCTTCCATAGCTCCATCCTGTTGTGCCATTCTTCCCTGCAGATTCAAATCTCAAAGAGAATAATCGTAAAAACATCTGATCCGGAAAATTACTGACTTACCGCCAATCAAACCGACACGATACATGTTACCCGTAAAACATATTTTTTAACAGAAAAATTGCGTGCCGTCCACAGTCAATCCGGTCGAAATCGTCTCAACCGCTGTCCGGCTTTTTTCGGCCTGAAGGATCCGGAGAGGTAAAAACCTCCTGGACCTGTTTCATCGCCTCTTTTTTCCCAAACACGGTGACGATATCGCCGGCCTCAAAACGGGTGTCTCCCCTGGGAATAACAATCAGCCCTTCCCTCTCAACCGACACCACATTGACATCATGGGGCAGGTCCAGCAGCCGTAACGGAGTCCCCACACTCCTGTCTTCCGCATGCAGCCGCAGATCGGCAAAGACATTGCCCTCCTTTTCCCTCAGCAGGACCTCCCTTTCCAGCATCCTGCCCCGCTGTTTGCGTACCACGGCAACATCATACGCCCTGAGAATATCATTGCGACTGATAAGCCCGACAAGGTGATCCGGCCTGTCCATGCTGACAACAGGAAGCCTGGCAAGATCTCGGGGAGCCATCTTCTGGATGGCGTTCCAGATGGGTTCATCGGGAAAAACCGTCACCGGCTCCACAACTGCGACTTCCTCTACCGTCAGACCGCGCAGCCTGATCACGTTCTGCGACAGGACACGTTCCATGTCCTGGAGAGTAACAATGCCCCACAGCCTCTGGTCCTTGTCCAACACTGGAAAACCAAGAAAATTTTTCTCCTGAAACATCCGGTAAAGGTCAGGCAGCGGTGTATCACGATAGACAACAGTCGGGTTTTCGTTCATGACCTCACCGACACGGACCCCCTGCATGACATCCAGATCCCTGCCCTGCGCAAAACGGATGCCGCGACGGGTCAGCTTCTGGGTATAAATCGACTCAGGGTAGATCCACTGCGCAAAATGGGAGGCCGTTACCGTGGCGACCATCAGAGGCAGGATCATGCCATAATCACTGCTCATTTCAAAGACAATGAGCATTGCCGTCAACGGCGCCCGGGCCGCTGCTGCGAAAACAGCAGCCATCCCCACCAGCGCATACGCCCCGGGGGGGCCTGAAATATCGGGAAACACCCTGGAAAAAAAATTCCCCATGGCCCCGCCCAGCATCGCGCCGATAAAGAGAGACGGGGCAAATACACCGCCTGAGTTTCCCGATCCGAGCGTAAAGGATGTTGCCAGAGGCTTGAGAAAAACAAGTAGTGCCAGGAGCAGGAACGGGATATTGCCGTGCAGGGCCTCTTCAATAAAGGCAAAACCGGAACCATACACAGGGGGCATATTGGGGGCCTCAAGTGCCTGGGCCGGCATACAGGCCGGATTCCCCGCGAAAAAACCGGTCAACTGCATGTAACAGACCCCTGTCAGCCCTAACAGCAGCGCCCCGATAACCGGCTGCAGGAATTGTGGACATGGCAGGGATTCAAATTTTTTTTCGAACCAGCCAAGCATGCCGATGAACATGATACCGGCCAGGGCGGAGGTCAAGCCGAGGAGCAGGAAAAAAAAGATGGCCACCGGCGAAACCATGCTGAAGCTGGGCACGCTGAAGGCCGGATTGTCCC
>JAJRVA010000007.1 GCA_024277485.1 Deltaproteobacteria bacterium
CCGACCAGCCTTCAGGCCATTGACCGGCAACCACGGAAAATCCCTCTGGCCTGGACAGCGGCCCCCAACCCGGAAGTTGTCGGCTATGCTATCTTCCGGGCGTCTCAACCGGATGGACCTTTCCTGCAGATTGATTACGTGAGCGGTAGAGAACGACAGCAATATGTCGATGACGGCAGCTGGGATTTCCCCCTGGCAAGTGATACCACATACTGGTACAGGCTTCGCTCGGTCAATGTGGTCGATGTTCATTCTCCGGACTCATCCACGGTTTCCGCCACCACCAAGGCTGCACCGGCACCGGTCACCGGGGTGCAGGCAACAAGCGGCTTATTCCGCCGGATTGAGCTCAACTGGCAGCCGAATCCGGAACCGGACATCCGAGCCTATGAAATTTACCGCGGCGGAGTGGAGAGCAACATCAATACCAGGGTCAGCTCGGTCGGACCGGAGGTGACAACCTACACCGACACCTCACTGGGGGACAGCCGGACCTACGAGTACCAGATCCGGGCCATTGACCAGGACAGCCTGCCGGGACAACGTTCGAAAATCATTCAGGCAACAACAAAGCCCCCGCCGGAGCGGCCGACAAGGTTGCAAGCGACCATCAACGATAGCGAGATCCGGATCTCCTGGAGAGCAAACCCGGAACTGGATATAATCCATTATGAGGTCAGCACCGGAGGATTTCTCACCGGACTCCTCGGCACTCCGGAAGAGCCCCGGTTTGTGTATCGACATAAAGAAAACCCCGGTACCGAACTGCGTTTCCAGGTCCGGGCAGTGGACAGTGACGGCTTGAAAAGCGAATATTCGGAACCCATCACAGTCCTTGTTCCGGAGTAACCGGCAGAGAAAAAATTAGCTGTCGATCAAGCCAGGAGCGCGCGCAGGGTGGCGAGATTCTGTCGATCTTCGGACAGGTCCTTGCCCTTGGATGTCTCCAGGGTCATGGGGTGGGCGGTAAAACGGGGATCATTGAGCAGACTGCGGAATCCTGTGGTTCCGATGTGCCCCTGGCCGATATGCTCATGCCGGTCCACCTTGGAGCCCAGTTCTTTTTTGGAGTCATTGAGGTGGAAGAAACGGATTCGCTCTATGCCGATGATCCGGTCCAATTCCCCAAAGGTGGCCCCGTAGCACTCAGGTGTTCTGATATCATAGCCGGCGGCAAAGATGTGGCAGGTATCAACGCAGATGCCGAGCCGGTCCGAATACTTTGATTGCGCCAGAATCGAGGCCAGTTCCTCAAACTTCGCTCCCAGGCCGGTTCCCTGGCCTGCCGTTGTCTCAAGCAGAATAGTGACCACCGCGCAGTCATCACCCGCCAGCTCAACGACCCTGTCAAGATTTTTGGTCACATTGGCTAGTCCTGTTTCCACCCCGGCTCCACCATGACTCCCCGGATGAATAACCACCTGCGGTATTCCAAGTTGCGCACATCGTTGCAGTTCCACCGCAAAGGCAGCCACCGACTTGTCTGCCTGTTCTTTTTTACTGCTGCCCAGGTTGATGAGATAGGAGGCATGGGAGGCAACCGGCATTCTTTCCGCCTCATCCCAGGCCTGTTTAAAAGCGGTAATCTCCTCATCCTCAAGCGGGGCGGCCTTCCATTGGCGCTGGTTTCGGGTAAAGATCTGCAGAGCTTCGCCACCGACGGCCTGGATACGGTCAAAGGCAAGATGGAGGCCGCCGGATATGGATTCGTGAGCTCCGAGAAAGGGCATAGATCAGGTTTCAGGTTTCAGGTTTCAGGTTTCAGGTTTCAGGTTTCAAATGATAAAAACAGGTGCCGGTCACATCTGCCAGTTCTTTTTCAGAAAATCGATCCCGGCGTGGTTGGTCAGATCGAGCTGGATCGGAGTGACTGAAACCGAGCCGTTACGCAGGACTTCTTCATCGGTATTGCTGCCGCCTGACCAGTGGACCGTGCCACCGCCGATCCAGTAATGTTTACGGCCCCAGGGATCAAAGGTTTCCTGGATCGCATTCTTGTACACACGGCGGCCCTGACGGGTAAAACGGATTCCCCTGATCTCCGGCGCTGTCTTATCAGGCACGTTAATATTGAGCAGGGTGTTTTCGGGCAGACCAAAGGTCAGGGCCATGGAGGCCAGTTTCCAGGCGATCCCGGCCGCGGTGCTGAAATCAAAGGGTGATTCACCGGCCAGGGAAAAGGCCAGCGAGGGGATCCCATACATGGTTCCCTCAATGGCGGCGGAAACCGTGCCGGAATAACTGATATCATCGCCCAGGTTGACGCCCGGATTTATCCCGGACACAATCAGATCCGGCCGTCTGGTCAGTACTTTGTTCATGCCGATGGTCACGCAGTCGGTGGGGGTTCCATCCAGAGTGTAAATATCGGTTTCCAGCTCCCGGACCCGGAGTGGCCGGTTCATGGTCAGGGAATGACTGACCGCGCTCTTGTCCCGTTCCGGAGCGACAATGATTGCCCGGCCGAGCGTGCACACCGCATCAAACAACGCCCGGAGGCCCGGAGCGTACACGCCGTCATCATTGGTCACAAGAATAAGAGGCTCAATCATTCTTTCTCTTTTTCAAGCCATATTTGGCACTATAACCGCGCGGGGTGATCATCTTGTCGCCAAAAATAAAGGTCGCCGAGTTGCCGATAATCACCGTGGTCTGCATACCGATCTCCTGGTCCAGCATATCGGCAAGGTTTATCAACCGAACCGTTTCATGGGCCCGGGTGGCTCCGGAAACAAGCCCCACCGGGGTGGCGGGATCCCGGTGTTCGAGCATAATCTTACGGGCCCGGACTATTTGAGTGGTCCGTTTTTTTGATTTCGGATTGTAGAGCACGGTGACAAAATCGGCCATGGCCGCCGCCTGCAGTCGTTTTTCTATCACCTGCCAAGGGGTCATCAGATCGGAAAGACTGATGGCGGCAAAGTCGTGCATGAGCGGTGCCCCCAGGATGGCGGCGCAGGAGTTCAACGCAGCAATGCCCGGAATGATTTCTATCCTGCTAGTGCTGCCCGTCTCCTTGACCAACTCATAGACCAGCCCGGCCATGGCGTAAATACCGGGATCACCACCACAGACCAAGGCAACCCGCCTGCCCTCGTCGGCAAGCGCAAGCGCCTTGCGGCAGCGGTCGATTTCCTGCATCATGGCCGAGGAGAGCACCTCCTGCTCCGGCGCGATAAAATCCGTCACCAGATCCAGGTAGGTTTTGTAGCCCACCACGATATCCGCCTGCTCGATGCTCAAGCGGGCTCGCGGGGTAATCAAATCGGCGGCACCGGGGCCGGTACCGACCACGGAAAGAGTTCCGGAAGGTTGTTGCGTTATCGTCATGTATATCTTCTCTTATAGAGAACCACGGATGGATACGGATTCACACGGATTTTTTTCTACTGACCGCCACGCTGAGACCGATACAACAAAAGAAGACAACATCTATTGGCCTAATACATACCTGAACGACTCTCACAAAAAGCGATGTTATCCCTGCTGTGTATCTATGTGCATCCGTAGTTCATTCATGGTTTATTTTCAAGGGATGGGTTATTTCAGCAAAGGCCACCGTGACATTGGCCCACTTCATCTTGTTAACCAACAGACGGCCGCCGCCGCTTGCCAGCACCGCAGC
>JAJRVA010000109.1 GCA_024277485.1 Deltaproteobacteria bacterium
GTCAGGGTGTCGTCGCCGCCGCCGAGATCGATTTTTTCCATGTTCTGAATTGACTGGAGTTTAGAGTTTCAGGCCCCGGCTTGCGGGGGCAAAAAAATCATAAAAAACGCAAAAAAGAGGAGAAAATGCTTGACATTACGACGGAATGGCGGTAGCCGCGCCTTCTCAGCCGAAAAGCAGATATGAGTGAAATATATTCGCCTGCTTTTCGGCTGAGAAGGCGCGGCCTTTCAGAAGAGAAAATCTTTTTCTTCTTCTGGAGGCCACGCCATGGATTACAAGGGATACTCCACTATCCCCAGAACCCTGTTCGAGTGTATCACGTTTCTGACCAAGGTTCTGCCTGCTCGTTCAGTCCCGACATTTATCGAGTTGCTGATCGGGGCGATGTTGACACAAACCGGGTTTGTCACCGATGCCTGGTTGGCTATCAACCCTTTGCGCACCTGGACGGCCTACTACAAATGGCTCCAGCAGGGCAAGTGGTCCTGGGTTGCGCTCGGCGTGCAGCTCGCCAGGCTGGTTGTCACGTTTTTCCCGCAACCAGTCTGGTTTCTGATCTTTGACGACACCTTCATTTACCGTTGCTCGAAAAAAGCTCCGGGAAGCGGGATCCACCACCAGCATGGCAACAAGGCGAACAGGCCGCAGTATGCACGGGGCCAATGCTGGGTCAGCATGGCTTTGTCAATCAGCACCGGTATGAAACACTCCGCTGTCCCCCTGTTGGCCCGGTTGATGCGAACCGGCAGTAACACCAGCAAACTGGATGCGGCCAGGACATTGCTCAGGGTGATCGCTCCGGTTTTCTCCGAAGGGAAAAAAGTGTTCACCCTGGTGGACAGTTGGTACATGAAATGGCCCTATCTCAAGTTTGTGCTGTCTCTGGGGTTTCATGCCATCGGGCAGGTCCGTCGCGACACCGCTCTTTATGGTATCCCTGTTCCGACCGGCAAACGTGGACGACCCAGGAAATATGGGGACAAGTTCACGCCAAGTGTGGTTGCCTCTTTGCCGGAGCATCGAAAGAAGGTTTTTCTCTACGGCAAATGGCAGTGGGTGCGATACCGTAGCGCCGTATGCCTGGCCAAGTTCATGCAGGGACACAAGGTTCGTGCCGTCTGGATGCAGTTTGAAGACGAAGCAGGCAAACTCAGCAAGCAGCGCCTGATTCTCTCCACCCTGTGTGACTTGAGCCCCGAGGAGATATTTTCCTATTACGGCCGAAGGTGGTCCATCGAGGACCTGTTCAACCAGATGAAGAACAAATGGGGCTGGCGGGAGGCATGGCAACAGTCACGACAGGTCCTGCATCGCTGGACGCAGATTCTGTCTCTGGCGTATGCTTTGCCGCAGCTGCTTGCTGTTTACTGCAGTGACCAGGTTGAAGGTTTCCTCAAGCTGACACCTTGGAGGAAGAAAAACCAGATCACAGCAGGTCGTGTCCGCCTGGGACTGCAAATGATTTTAGGCAATGTTCGGGTACGGAACTGGTGGAACCCGACATGTCGAAAATTCCAGCCACCTTTGCAGGATGAACCTCCGTCAACCGGACCCGATGGGTCTGGATGGCCAGAAAATGTGATGTCAAGGAACAATGTGGCGACGACAGCGCCGCCTCCGCCGGAGTAGTGGCGGGATCATGAAACTCTAAACTCCAGGAATACACAACCAAGCACGAAAATTATCGCACCTTCAGAGAACCTGACCTCGAGAGTTTTGCCTTTTCTCATTGGCTGACCTTAACACTCTGGAATTTCAATAAAAGTCGAACCATTTTTCTGGAAAGCCAGCTTAAGGTTGCTGGCCGGGCAAGATTTAGATAGGATACCATTTTTGAGAAAATGCCTGCAAAATCCATCTGAACAGCCTGATGCCATGCCTCAGTTACAACTCCCGGTCTTTCCCAAAGGAACGAATCTGATCAATGCCCACCTCGGTTTCATGAGAAAAGACAATACGGTGACCTATATTTACGGCAACCTGCCAGTTTTTTCTCATGATGTTGATGATCTGAAGAGTTTTCGTATGATCACCAGCCAGTTGTATGTCAACGGCAGCGCCACCCAGGCGGAGATCTGCCGGGCCTTCGGGGTGAGTAAAATCAGTATGAAGCGGAGCGTAAAGCTCTATCGTGAAAAAGGCATTGCCGGTTTTTTCCAGGAGCCCAGACGACGGGGGGCCGCGGTGTTGACACCTGCAGTACTGAAGGATGTGCAGGAGAGCCTTGATTCCGGGCTTTCCATACCGGAAACCGCCAGGAAATTATCTTTGAAAGCCGACACGTTGCGCAAGGCTCTACGGGCCGGCAAGCTGCACATCACTCAAAAAAAAAGATGAGACGCAGGCTTGTTCCCGGGATGTCGCGGGGAGCAAAAGCGAACGAAGCCGTGAGGACGCCTCTGCCCGCATAGGCATGGGGGCAACCGACACCGAAGGGAGAGTGTTGTCGAGCATCTTCAAGGCCGGCCCGGCAGAGCCTGAGTTCCGCCATTGTCTCGATGTGCCCAACGGTGGCGTTTTGCTTGGCCTGCCGGCCTTGCTGGCCACAGGACTTTTACGCCACACTGAAAAATATTTTCGTCTGCCGCAGGGTTACTATTCCCTGAAATCCATTTTCCTGCTGCTGGCGTTCATGGCCCTTGCCCGGATCAGGACTATTGAATCCCTGCGATACTGCTCACCCGGCGAATGGGGAAAATTGCTCGGGCTTGACCGGATCCCGGAAGCCAGGACCTTGCGTAACAAGGTGCAGATCCTCACGCAGGATGACCAGGCATCCCAATGGGGCGGCGAGTTGAGCCGGGACTGGATGGAGATGTCCCCGGAGTCAGCCGGCGTGTTGTATATCGACGGCCATGTCCGTGTCTATCATGGCGGCCAGACAGAACTTCCCCGGCACCATGTTGCCCGGCAGAAGTTA
>JAJRVA010000110.1 GCA_024277485.1 Deltaproteobacteria bacterium
CAGGCAGAGGCCTATGTACAGGGCCCCGAAACTGCTGAACCCCAGGTACAGCAAGATATGTCCGAACCGCTTATGGTATTTCAGCGAGAGCAGGATTGAACCGATCAGGCTCACGAAAAGAATCGCCATGAACAGTTCAGGACGCTGAAATACGGCCACAAGAACCGGAGAGACGGTAACAATTATTGTCTGGATCAGGCGGGCACCCACGGGCAGGCCGATGGTCATCCTGTAATATTCATACAGGCTGAGAACGGCTATACCAATCACTACCAGCCAGAAAAGATCAGCCGGGCCGAATACCAGGAGCAGGACCCAGAGCGCGGTCATGACAATACCGGGTAATAGACGGGTCACAGCTCTTTACTCCTGGCGCAGCTGGGAACCGGTTCTGCCGAATCGCCGCTGCCTGACGCCAAAGTCAGCTACCGCCTCGAGAAACTGGTCACGACCGAAATCAGGCCACTTGATCTCAGTAAAATACAGCTCAGCGTACGACACCTGCCACAGGAGAAAGTTTGACAGCCTTTTTTCCCCGCCGGTCCGGATAAACAGATCAGGATCAGGTTGTCCGGCCGTGTACAGATGTTCGCTCACCAGCTTTTCATCCAGGTCGTCGACAGCAAGGCGGCCGCCAGCACACTTTTCCGCCAGCTTCCGGGCTGCCCGGACGATTTCACTCCGGCTGCCGTAACTCAAGGCAAGGTTCAGGGTCATGGCGGAACAGGCCGCAGTCCCGTCAATGACCCGGTCCATGGTTTTCTGTACTTCCCAGGGAAGGCGCTGCTTCTGACCAATGCATCTGAGGCGGATGTCATTTTTCAGCATGGTCTTCTGCTCTGACTTGAGGTAGGCATCAAGAAGGCTCATGAGCCCCTTGACTTCAAGTGCCGGCCGGACCCAGTTTTCAGTGGAGAATGCATAGAGAGTCAGGTGCCTGACCCCTATCTCCCGGGCGGTTTCAACGACTGTCCTGACGGACTTGACCCCGGCTTTATGACCAAACAGTCTCGGTCTTTTCCGCTCTTCCGCCCAACGTCCGTTGCCGTCCATGACAATGGCTACATGCACGGGGATGACAGCTGTCTCCAGGTTGAACGCGGAATCCATAATGCAGCGGTGTCACCAGAGGCTTTACACCTCCATGATTTCCTTTTCCTTGCCGGCGGCAATCTCATCGATCTGCCTGATGAACCTGTCGGTCGCCTTCTGGGCCTCATCCTGGAGACGGAACATGTCATCCTCGGATATGTCCTTGTCCTTTTTCATGGTTTTCAGCATGTCGTTGCCCTCGCGGCGGACATTACGGACAGCCACCTTGAAATCTTCCGCTATCTTCTTCACCTGCTTGACAAGTTCCCGGCGCCGTTCCTCCGTCAGCTGCGGGATGGAAAGACGAATCACCTTGCCATCATTTGCCGGGGTCAGCCCCAGGTCGGAGGAGAGTATGGCCTTCTCGATAACAGGAAGCATCTGGGGGTCCCAGGGTTGAATGGCAATCATGCGGCTCTCGGGAATGGTGAGGGTCCCGACCTGGTTCAAAGGCATCTTCGAACCATAGGCATCAACGGAAAGGCCGTCAAGAAGTGAAAGCGAAGCGCGGCCGGTTCTGATCTTGACCAGTTCCCTTTTCAGTGCCTCAACACTGTTTTCCATCTTTTCCTGCAGTTGTTCAATCACATCACTTGACATCATCCCACTCCTTTCGCTTTGCTTTGCCGGTTACCAGTGCCGGCAATATTCTACTCGGTGATCAGGGTGCCGATATCCTCGCCGGCTGCCGCCCGGACAATATTTCCCGAGACCTTCATGTTAAAGACCAGGACCGGAAGCTTTTCCTCCCGGGCAAGCGAGATGCCGGCAGCATCCATAACCCGCAGGTTCTTCTCCAGGACCTGGCTGTAGGTCAAGGTATCAAACCGTTTTGCCAGGGGATGTTTTTCCGGGTCCATATCATAGACACCGTTCACCCTGGTCGCCTTCATTATCACATCGGCCTCAGACTCCAGGGCGCGGAGAACCGCGGCCGTATCCGTGGTAAAGTAGGGATTTCCGGTGCCGGCCGCAAAGATGACCACCCGGCCTTTCTCCAGGTGACGCAGCGCCCGGCGCCGGATATAGGGTTCACAGACACTCCGCATTGTGATGGCCGACATCACCCTGGTGGGAATACCCTCATGCTCCAGGGCGTCCTGGACCGCCAGGCTGTTGATCACCGTTGCCAGCATCCCCATGTTGTCGGCAGCAGACCTGTCCATCCCTATTGCCGCTCCGGCCACGCCGCGGAATATGTTGCCGGCCCCGATAACAAGGGCCAGCTGAACGTCCTGCTCATGGACGGTTTTGATCTCCCTGGCCAGGTGCATAACCGTATCGGAACTGATCCCGAACGAGCCTTCACCCATGAGCGCTTCACCGCTTATCTTCAGAAGTATGCGTCTAAATTTCATCTCCATGTCTCCGCGGAATCTTTCCGATAGCAGTGGACCGCCCGACCTCATCACCCTGTGTGACACCCATGAGTGAACCCGGCGGGAAAAGGCGTCAGACGCCGATCTGAAAACGGGCAAAACGCTTGATCGAGATATTTTCACCCATCTTGGCAATCAGTTCGTTCAGCAGGTCCTGAATCGAAAGATCGGGGTTCTTGACAAACTTCTGTTCAAGAAGGCAGATCTCGGAGATATATTTCTCGATTTTACCGGTGATAATCTTGTCAACGATGTTCTCCGGTTTTCCCGATTCCAGCGCCTGTGCCCTGTATATCTCCCTCTCCCGGTCAACAAGTTCGGCGGGAATCTCTTCCCTGCTCACAGCGACCGGGTTCGCGGCAGCGACATGCATGGCAATGTCCCGGGCAAAGGCAATGAAATCATCTGTTTTGGCGACAAAATCCGTCTCGCAGCCCACCTCG